>JANPPN010000146.1:0-5759 GCA_031428535.1 Bdellovibrio sp.
GCCGGAAGGCGGCTTGGGCCGAAAAAAACTAACAGAATTACAGCCAAAATCAGCATATGTGCAATACTAAACTCACCCACAATAACTCCCTTGAAAAGTTCTACAAGCTCTAATTCTATCGCTTAATTGTTTTAGGATCAATAGCATCTTGAAGGCCATCCCCAACATAGTTGAAGCTGATCGTAACAAAAAGAATCAAAAGTCCAGGTAAGATCGCTAAAAACGGTGCCTGATAGATAAGTTCCTGGGCATTAAACAACATATTACCCCAGCTTGGGGTCGGGGGCTGGATACCCAAACCTAAAAAACTAAGAGCCGCCTCATACAAAATCGACTCGCCCACGCCTAAAGTAACCGAAACCAGTAACGGTGCCATAACATTTGGAAACATATGACGGGTAATAATAGTAAAGTCAGAAGCTCCAAGAGTACGAGAGGCTAGAATAAATTCACGTTCGCGAAGAGTCAGGATGCTGCCACGGACCAACCTGGATATCGGCATCCACGAGAATAAGCACAGGATAACGACCAATTTTAGAATACTCTCGTTGCCTGAAGAAAGCAGTGAGCTGACAAACGGAATTTTTTGCAGGTCAATGGCGCAAACAACAATCAGTACCGGAATGGTCGGTAGTGAAAGCAAGGCATCAGTAACCCTCATCAGTAGCGAATCAATAACACCGCCATAATAACCGGCGAGAGCCCCGATCAATAAGCCAATGAGTGCTGAAGAAAGCGCAACTAGAATACCAACGCCCATCGAAATGCGGGTTCCATAAATCAAGCGCATCAGCACATCTCGGCCTAATTCATCTGTTCCGAAAACGTGGTAAGTTTCAAATTTTTTCGCAACTTTTCGTAAGGAGGCCTTGATGCCTTCATCAACGTTCAGGTAGCGAACCGCCGCGAGCGCTTTACGCTTTTCATAGCGGGCCCAGTCATAAAGGGCGTCTTCAGCGCGGGTTGAAGTTACAAATTCTTCTTTGATAAGCTCGGCCTGCACGAGTAGCGCCGCTTCCGGATAATCCTGAATAAAAGTGCGGACTTCATTTTCCCGCGTGTCGACACCGGCACTTATCGTCGAAAACGGTGCTTTATAGCGGTGAAAGACATTCTGATTTTCGGCATTAACTCCCAAGACTTTTCCGATCAACGGAGCGGAGAGGGCAACAATAACAAAAAACAGAATGGTATACGCTCCGATAACGGCCGCTTTGTGTTCTTTAAATTGCGAATATATTATTTTTGTTAAGCTTTGAACCTGTTCCATTTCAGCAATCTGAGATTTACTCAGTGTGCTCTCGATGGGCCGTACAGATTTTATTTTTTTAGTATTGGCAGTAATTGTTTCCATCAGGCCTCTATTTGTAAGAAACGCGAGGATCGACCACGCCGTAAAGTAAATCTGCTAATAAATTCATAAGTAAAACCATGCTCACTGAAATCATAAATGAAATCATGGCAACGTTGAAATCGTTACCTAAGATTGACGAATACAGAAGCCGTCCGATACCAGGGTATGCAAAAAGCGATTCTGTAATGAGGGCGCCCGAAAAAATCGTCGACATACTTAGGGCCACGATTGTAATTAACGGAATTAAAGCATTTCTAAAACCGTGTTTCCAGATGACAACCTGATTCGAAAGGCCTTTTGCCCGCGCCGTCCTGATAAAATCATTGCGCATAGCCTCAAGCATCGAGGACCGTGTGAATCTTGAAAACCTGCCGATGGATTGAATCGACAACGACAAAACCGGCAATATCAGAAACTTGGCTTTATCGACGATTTCATCCCAATCGGTATCGTACTCCATACCGGTGGTCTGGTAACCTCCGGCCGGCAGCCAATGAAGATTAACCGCAAAAATAATAATCAACACGATTCCAAGCCAGAACGAAGGCATCGAAATACCGGCAAAATTGAATAAATTGACGATGTAATCCACTTTGCTGTTGGGCTTCAGAGCGCAAAGAATTCCAAGCGGAACCGCAACCGCAAGCGAGAAAACCAGTGAAACCATCGAAAGAAGAAACGTGGATTCAAGTGCCGGGCCCATCATTTCAGTAACCGGGATACGATAAGTTCTCGAATAACCGAGTTCCCCCTGTAAAAGATCTCCCGCCCAGCTGAAATAGCGTTTGTACATAGGTTGGTCGAGCCCGTAAAAGCTACGTAACCGAACAACGTCGGCCGTTGTAATTTTCGGATTGCTTGAAATCATCATTTCAACAGGATCGCCGGGCATTAAGTTCATTAATCCAAAGCAGACATACGACAGTATTACAATAACCACCATCGTTTGCATAATCCTGCGTAAAATAAAATTAATCATATTATTCTAGATTCCACTTTTCAACTTCGTTGGTTTCAGGGAACTGATGACCGGTTAAACGGAAGCCCTTTAAATGGGTCGGGATAACGGCGACGTCCGAACGATAGTAAAGCGGAAGCACCGGAACTTCATCGGTGTAGTATTTCAGGATCTGATGGACCAGAGCAATTCGTTTTTCGTGCACGAATTCAAGATCCAGCGCCATTAAAAGCTTATCAACTTCTTTATTTTTCCAGCCCATTTGATTCTGTCCGGAGAATCCGTTTTTTGCAGTCGGTATGTTGGTTGACAGGAAAGTCCCTTTAGGCGAGGCCTCCGGAGAAGAGACCCACGCAAATAAAGCCATTGAATCAAACAGGCGTTTTTTAGTTGTCTCACCGAAGAAAACCCGTGCCGGTTCGTTTTTAGATCCGACTTCAATACCGACCTGCTTCCAGCCATTTTGTAAATAAACCTGTACGAGTTCGCGGGTTTTGTTGCCTGCTGTGGTCATCAGAGTGAAGGATAATTTTTTGCCGCCTTTTGCACGAATACCATCCGGGCCGCGTTTCCAGCCGGCTTCATCAAGTAATTTTTCGGCGTCACGCGGCGAGTATTTGTAAATTGTTACTTTAGTAGGATCATCGGTGTACCAAGGATCTTTAGGCGTTACGCTGTGAATGGCCGGGGTTTGTTTGCCTTCGAACAGCGAATTAACCAGTTCATCACGGTTGATCGACATACTCAGTGCTTTTCTCACTTTAATATCTTTAAGTGCGGGATTATCGAGATTCAGATCGATATGTTCATAAACCGTACTCGGTTGAAACAACACATTATACGCCAGGCTCTCGGCTTTTACTTTTTTCTCAAAAGCCAGCGCCTGATCAAGGGCAAAACCCAGGGTTGATATCATATCAATCGTGCCAGAACGCAGATTGGCTTCGAGGGTGCCTGAATTTGGAATAAGTTTGAAAATAATTTTCTTAATTTTAGGTGGTTCACCGTACCACTTTGGATTCGGTATGAACGTGACGTGGTCACCAAGCTGAATTTCCTGCATAATATACGGACCATTGTAAAGACCTACATTGTACGGATCTTTTACGTAGAGAGAGTTTTTTTCGTAACCCGCGTTTTCGGCTGCATGCATATTAAAGACTTTTTCCTCAAGATGCTTTGGCAGCGGATGGAATGTGCCTAACTGATAAAAATCCCACTTCGCTTTGTCATAGGTAAAAGTACACTTCTTCGGGTTAGCCGGATCAACCGCTACTTTTTCAACCTGCGTGTACGTTTCTTTGTCACCAATACTCACAGTAGCCGCAGAAGCTACTTTAATTGCGAAAGCGAAGTCATCACAGATAACAGGTTTGCCATCTCCCCAGACAGCAGCATCAATAATTTCCCAGACGGCTTCAATTTTTTTAACTCCGCCTATGGTAACCAGCTTCGCACCGCCGTTTTCAAGGCTTGGGATGGATTTTGCCATTTGCGGAACCCATTTACCATCGGCATCGATAGTAACTAAATTACGCATTACTAATTTTGACATGATTGTCGTGGCATTCATAGTGGCAATCAGTGGGTTGAAATTTTCGAATTCCTGAATCATGCCGATTTTTAATTCTTTATTATTCAGGGCTGGAACTGCGGGCGCCGCTGCAGGAGCAGCAACGGCTGCAGATTCTGTTGGAGGCGCGGCCTTTTTATTTCGTTTTGTGCACGCGGAAAGCGATAGCAACAAAGTTGCAACAAGCAGGATGTGGGTCTTCTTCATAAAATCTCCTTTAAATTGGTATCTAAATTAACGAAGCAGGCTTTTTGGTGCGTATCAGTTACAGAGGTTAGTTTCGGAACAATTTCAGAACATTCTTTAATTTTATAAGAGCAGCGCGGATGAAATGCGCAGCCCGATGGCGGATTAATCGGCGAAGGAATTTCGCCGCTTAGAATCTTGTGCATTTTCTTTTTTCCGGTACCGATGCTCGGGATTGATGACATCAGTGCACGGGTATAAGGGTGCCGCGGATTTTTGTAAAGCTCTTCGCGCGTGGTCAGCTCGACTATCCGGCCTAAGTACATCACGGCAATGCGGTCACAGACGTGTTCGATCACCGAAAGATCGTGCGAAATAAACAAATAAGTTAACTGCAGACGCTCTTGCAGATCTTTTAATAAATTGAGAATCTGGGCCTGAATCGAAACATCAAGAGCGCTTACAGGTTCATCGCAGATGATCAGCTTGGGGTTCAGCGATATCGCCCGTGCAATCGAGATTCGCTGACGCTGGCCGCCTGAAAATTCATGCGGATATCGATTCACATGTGAAGCTTTAAGGCCCACAAGTTCAAGTAATTGTTTAACTCGGATTTCACGCTCGGTTTTTCCGAGCAGGTTGTGAATTTTAAAAGGTTGTTCGATAATCTGACCAACGGTCATGCGTGTATCAAGCGAGGCATAAGGATCCTGAAAAATCATTTGGATATCGCGTCTTTTTTTACGCAGATCTTCGCCTTTTAAAGCTAAAAAATCATCGCCGTCAAACTGCACGCTGCCGGAGGTCGGTTCATAAAGCCGGATCAGCGTGCGTCCGAGTGTTGATTTTCCGCAGCCGGATTCGCCGACAAGGCCAAGCGTTTCGCCACGTCGGATAGATAAGCTCACCTCTTCGATGGCCTTCACCTGACCGACTTCACGCATGAAGAAACCTTTTCTGATCGGAAAATATTTCTTTACGGACTTTGCTTCTAAAATAAAGTCATTCATCTTTGTAAGCCTCTAAAGTGGGTTGAAACAGGCAACAGCTCTGCTTGGGTTGCCAGCTACAGGTAAAAGTTTAGGTTTATTTGTCCAGCAGTCAGCAAGGACGTTGTTACAGCGATTTGCAAACGGGCAGCCCTTGGGCAGTTCATGCGGCGCCGGAACGCTGCCTTCGATGGTTTTAAGTCTTAAAACCCGGCTTCCCATTTTGGGGCGCGATTCGATCAGTGCGCCGGTGTAAGGGTGGCGGGGAGAATTTAAAATATCCTGGGTGTTACCGGTTTCGCAGGCATGACCGCCGTACATCACCATGACTTTATCGGAAACTTCGGAAATAACGCCTAGATCGTGGGTAATAAATTGCACGGTCATATTCATTTTTTCCTGCAGACTCTGAAACAATTCGAGAATCTGGGCCTGAATCGTTACATCAAGAGCCGTTGTGGGCTCATCGGCAATCAGAAACTGCGGATTACACGAAAGTGCCATAGCAATCATAGCTCGTTGGCGCATACCGCCTGAAAGGTGGTGCGGGTAAGATTCATAGCGTTCTTTAGCCGAAGGAATTCCGACCAACTGGAGCATTTCAATTGCACGGTCGCGTGAGTCTTTTTTAGAGTATTTCAAATGCTTCTGGATTTGTTCATCCATCTGATAGCCGATAGTCAGTACCGGATTAAGTGC
>JANPPN010000147.1:0-11885 GCA_031428535.1 Bdellovibrio sp.
CAGCTCAACAACTCTCGGCGGCGCAGACATGTACATCGATCTCGGCACGGCCAACTCACTTATTGCCGTGAAGGGTAAAGGCATTGTTTTGAACGAACCGAGTATTGTGGCCGTTACCGAAACCAACCTGAAAAAACGAAAGATTCTCGGCATCGGGCTCGAGGGCGTTGAAATCGCTAAAAAAAATCCGGGCCACATTGTTACCATTAAACCCATCCGCGACGGCGTCATCGCCGACTTCGACGCCACCCGCTCGATGCTGCAATATTTTATCGAAAAAGTTTTAGAAAAAAATTCTTTATCGAGGCCTTCGGTTGTGGTGTCGTTACCTTACGGCGTAACCGAAGTTGAAAAAAAGGCGGTCATTGAAGCCTGCCGTTCAGCCGGCGCCAGCAAAACCTACCTCATTGATGAACCGATGGCCGCTGCAATCGGCGCGAAACTTCCGATTAAAGAAGCTTCCGGCCAGATGATTATTGATATCGGCGGCGGCACAACCGAAATTGCGATTATCGCCCTTTCAGATATTGTCTATTGTGAACCGCTGCGGATCGGCGGCCATAAATTCGACGAAGCCATTATTCGCTACATGAAAGACACCAAAAAGCTCATCGTCGACGACGAAACTGCCGAGTTTCTGAAAATCCAACTTGGAACGGCACTGCCAAAGAAAAATATTATTTCGATTGAAGTCGAAGGTCGCGATCTCGAAACCGGCTTTCCGCGTAAGCAGTTTGTGACCTCAGAAGAAATCGGCGCTTCACTGGCCGATTCAATTCAGCAAATCGTACACAGTATTTTAAATGCGCTCGAAAACACCCCGCCCGAACTGGTTTCAGATATTATCGGAAATGGCATCGTGCTGGCGGGCGGCGGCGCGCTGATCAAAGAACTCTGTGCAAAAATTGAAACCGAAGTCAGAATTCCGGTTCGCGTTGCCGAAAATCCGCTAACAGCGATTGCCCTCGGTGGCGAAATGGTGTTATCAGATCCTGAGCTTCTCGATAAAATTCAACTGGAAGTTTAGAGGATCTATGAAACACCAGCGCCAACACCACCGCCAAATTGTCATGACCTGCGCACTCCCTTACGCCAACGGCCCGGTTCATCTGGGGCACATGCTCGAGCACATCGAAGCCGATATCTTTGCGCGCTTTCAGAAAATGCAAGGCCATGAATGTATTTTCATTTGCGCCGACGACACGCACGGCACACCCATTATGATCAAGGCCCGCGAACTCAAAATCCCCCCTGAACAACTGATTGCGAAATCTCTTACGGATCACGTCCGCGACTTTGAGGATTTCAGCATTGCATTTGATCATTATGGTTCGACAAACTCGCCCGAAAATCAAGCCTTGTGCGAACTTTTTTATAGCCGGATGAAAGCCAAAAATCACATCCATAAAAAAGCAATCGAACAACTTTACTGCGAGTTTGATAAAATGTTTCTGCCGGATCGTTTCGTAAAAGGCACCTGCCCGAAGTGTTCCGCACTTGGCCAATACGGCGATTCGTGTGATGTTTGCGGAGCTACTTACTCACCGCAGGATTTAAAAGATCCGGGCTGTTCGATCTGCGGCACCAAACCGGTTAAGAAAAAATCAGATCACATCTTTTTTAAACTCAACGATTTCAAAACTTATCTGCAAGAATGGTTGCCGCAGCATACAGTTCCCGAAGTGTCCAAAAAAATGCTTGAATGGTTTGTTGATGATCTCCGCGACTGGGACATCTCCCGCGACGAGCCCTACTTCGGCTTTTCAATACCGGATGAACCCGGAAAGTATTTTTATGTCTGGGTCGATGCCCCGATGGGTTATGTTTCTTCACTCGATCAATGGGCCAAGAAAAATAACCGCAAGCTTGAAGAATTCTGGTCTGAAAACTCGAATACCGAAATCTATCACTTTATCGGAAAAGATATCGTGTATTTTCATACGCTCTTCTGGCCGGCCCTGTTAAAAAGCGCTGACTTCAAAGCGCCAACGCGCGTGAACGTACACGGCCATGTTATGGTCAACGGCGAGAAAATGAGTAAGTCAAAAGGCACTTTCATTGCCACACGGGTTTACCTTAATCATCTCGATCCGCAATTTTTACGTTATTATTACGCCACCAAAATCAATGGCACCATTGACGACCTCGATCTCAGCTTTGAAGACTTCACCTCACGGGTAAACTCCGACCTTGTGGGAAAAATCGTCAATCTGGCTTCGCGCGGGGCTCAGATGCTGTCTAAAAAAATGGACGGCGTAATGAGTACTCCAGACGCAGCCGGTTCTGAATTGCTGCAGAAAATCTCTGAACAGGCCGATGCGGTCGCCAAATTTTATGATACCCGCGATTTTGCAAAAGCCACAACTCTCGTTCGCGAGATGGCCGAAATGACCAATAAATATTTCGACGACAAAGCCCCTTGGAAAACCGTCGAAAGCGATCGTGCCGCTACCAAGCAGGTGCTCACCACCACCTTAAATGCGTTCCGCAAAATGGCCATTTTCTTAAAACCGGTATTGCCGAAAATGGCGGCGCAGGTCGAATTGTTGCTGAATGAAAAGCCTTATCAGTGGAGCGATCATTTGACCGTTTTAACTCAGCATAAAATCAACGACTACACTCATTTGGCCAGCCGGGTTGATCCCGAAAAAATTGTTGCCATGATCGAAGAACAAAAACAGATCTTTGCCGTAACCGAAAAGCCAAAGGTCGCGGCTATAGCTTCAGCTAAGCCCATTCATACAGGTCCACCAGCAGAAATCGAATTTGAGGATTTTGCCAAAATTGATTTAAGGATTGCCACAGTCATTGAGGCTGAAGAAATCAAAGAAGCCGATAAACTTTTAAGACTTAAAGTTGAACTTGAGCCCGGGGTAACCAAGCAGATCATCGCAGGAATTAAATCCGCTTATTCACCAGAGAAGTTACTGGGCCGCAAAGTTCTTATCTGCGCCAATCTTAAACCGCGCAAAATGAAATTTGGCATGAGCGAGGGCATGGTGCTGGCGGCCGGAGACGGCGGCACAGATTTATTTGTTCTTTCACCCGATACGGGCGCAAAAGGTGGCGCAAAAGTGAAATGAGGCGGGTTATATGAGTAAGTCCAAAGTTGAAGAAATCCAGCGCCTGATTCAGGGCCTCGAAAAAGATTCCGAAGACGGAATGTTCGACAATCAACTGCTTGAGTTGCTGATTGATTGCATCGCAAGCCTTGAAAATTCCGAAGATCCAATACTCAAAAAACTTTCAAAGTATCAGCATCACTTAACGACCGGCATGACCCTGCGGCACTTCGCCGGCATTGCCGTGCCTTTTGAACGCTATCTTAAAAAAGCCATTCAAGATGATGACTTTCTGGTTTCAACTACCGACCGCGATCATTTGATCGCAAAGCGCGTCCCGCTGCATTTTGTCGTCGATAACATGCGTTCAGCTTTCAATGTGGGCTCGATTTTTAGAACTGCCGACACACTCGGTGCGCAAAAAATCTGGCTGACCGGCTACACTCCAACGCCGCACCAGTTGCAGGTTGAAAAGGCCGCCTTAGGCGCAGCACTCATTCTCGACTGGCAAACCTGTGCTTTCACTGAAGCCATTGAAAACTTAAAAAAGAATAATTACTATATTGTGGCTCTCGAAACTTCAGCCAAAGCCCTCGACATTTCATTCCCTTTCACCGAGAAACAGCCGGTGGCATTTGTTGTCGGTAACGAACGCTTCGGCCTCGACAAAGAACAACTGGCAATGTGCAACGAAATCCGCCGTATTCCGGTTTACGGAATTAAAAACTCCCTTAACGCCGCAACCGCAGCCGCCATCGCCGGCTACGAATGGCGCAAACAGTGGAACGACCTTGAGGTGGCTGGCACTTGCTGATGGAAATAATTTTAAAACCCATAGGTATTTTTGAATCAGCCCAAGTCGAGCCTTATCAGGCCGGACGGCAACCGGATGAACTGGGGCTCTTCGGAAAAATCCGCCTGAATTCGGGAGAGAATTTCGAACAAGCCCTGCAGGATCTTTCGGGCTGTACGCATTTATGGATTATTTTCGGCTTTCATCAGAACGAAAACTGGAAACCGCTTGTGCAGGCGCCGCGCTCGAATAAAAAAATCGGGGTGTTTGCCACGCGTGCGCCTTACCGTCCAAACCCGATCGGCCTAAGCCTGGTTGAGTTAATTAGTGTTAAAGGACTGGTGGTTGAGATCGGTGGCAACGATATTCTTCATGGAACGCCAATCCTCGATATTAAGCCCTATCATCCCGAATACGATATGGCCGAAAATGCCAAGATCGACTGGATCGAAAAATCAAGCTTCCATCAGAATCAGATTTCAATATCCCCGTACGCGGATTCTCAGCTGGACTATCTCGAAAAAAACAACGTTAAGGAAATCCGCGCGTTTATCACCCGGCAGCTTGAGTATGATCCTACCAACAAAGACAAAAAACGGATTGAAGAGTTTCCGAATTATTTTAGTCTCGCTTACCGCACATGGCGGATCGATTTTACGCTTACGGAAAATCTAATCGGAATTCTCTCGATCCGTTCAGGGTACAGCGAGCAGGATTTACTGGATGTCGACGACAAGTACGGTGATAAAGCCCTGCACCGGCTGTTTAATCGGGAATTCAGCTAACCAGTGATTTCTAAAGATCAGTCGCCGAATTTTTTCGAATAAAGCGGCAAAACAAAAATAAACTGCAGCGTACCTCGCCACCAACGAGGCTTGTAAAAAAAGCCTCGAACAATGATATATTTCGTTTATGTTTCAATTATCTAAACAAGTTATCTAAAAAATTATCAAAAAGAGTTATCAAAAAGAATTATCTCAGTGCAATTAATTGCGCGATCAACAAACTCACAACCGACATCACTTTAATCAGGATGGCAATACCCGGACCAGAAGTATCTTTGAACGGGTCACCGACAGTGTCACCGACAACTGCGGCCTTGTGTGCGTCAGATCCCTTTTTATGACCTGGCAGTCCGCCTTTTTCGATAAATTTCTTGGCGTTATCCCAAGCACCACCGGCATTAGCCATAAACAGGCTCATCGCGGCTCCAACTGCAAGTCCACCCGCCAGCATTCCTGCAAGCGCCTGAGGTCCCATTAAGAATCCTACAAATACCGGCGCCACAATGGCGATCATGCCTGGTAAAATCATTTCCCACAGCGCTGCTGTCGTTGCGATATCAACGATTTTTGCAGGCTCAGGTTCGGCTTTGCCCTGTAACAATCCCGGAATTTCTTTAAACTGTCGTGCAATTTCAACCACGATTTTTCCGGCAGCTTTACCTACCGAAGTCATAGTCGTTGCACCCACAAGGAATGGCAGAATCGAACCCAGCAATATTCCAAGCAAAACACTTGAAGACGTTAAATCCAATTGCATCGCAGCTACACCACTCATAAGGCGCACGTGATTCACTTCCATATTGAAAGCGCTGAATAAAGCCAAAACAGTTAGAATCGCAGAACCGATCGCAAAACCTTTTCCGATCGCGGCCGTTGTATTTCCGACGGCATCGAGTTCATCTGTAATTTCGCGTACTTTAGGATCTAATCCCGACATCTCTGAAATTCCACCGGCATTATCCGCAATCGGACCGTAAGCATCAACCGTCATAACAACCGCAGTACCGGCAAGCATACCGACCGCCGCAAGTGCAATACCATATAAGCCCAAGAACCTGTCTGCGATGTAAGCCGCAATGACAACAACGATGGTAGGCAAAGCAACAGATTCCATTCCCACAGCTAAACCACGGATCACCGCAGTTCCAGCACCCGTTTTAGCGGCTTCTGCAACCAGACGAATCGGTCTCATCGCCGTGTAGTATTCCGTAATCAAACCGATCAAAGCTCCACCGAAAGCCCCCGCAGCCAACGCCCAGGTTACATTCTGTGAAACGCCCATCAGCGGCATACAGATATAAGAAACTATCGTCAGAATTACCGGAGGTAACATTAAAGAAGAACGCAGCACTGTTGCCGGCTTCTGGTTTTTCAGCGCGCGGGCCGCAAAAATAACCACAATAGAAATAACTAAACCTAGCGTAGATAAAATCAGAGGTAATCCCACACCCATCATACGAATCTCTTCAGGTAGAACATTTTGAGAAATCATTATATTCGGAAGGTTGGCATTGCTGATCGTCAATGCAATTGCCATTGCCGAAACTATAGCGGCAACCATCGATTCATAAATATCCGCACCCATTCCGGCCACGTCACCGACATTATCGCCGACGTTATCTGCAATAACTCCCGGATTACGTGGATCATCTTCAGGAATATTTTCAATAACTTTACCTGCGATATCGGCACCGACGTCAGCTGCCTTTGTGTAAATACCACCGCCAATGCGGGCAAAAAGCGCAATCGAAGAAGCACCCACTGCAAACGAATGCAAAATCGTCCCGACATGCGCAGATCCGCGATAAATATAATAAACTGCGCCAAGGCCGATCAGCCCAAGAGCCGCAACTGCTAGCCCCATAACCGCGCCGCCATCAAGAGCAATCAAAAGTGCATTACCTTTGGTTGAAGTGGCTGCCGCCTGAGTCGTACGAACATTGGCAAAAGTCGCCGCTTTCATACCGATAAAACCTGCAAGCAAAGATAAAAAAGCACCCATGATAAACCAGAAGGCCGCTTCGATGCCTAAGGCGTAATACAACAAAGCACCGACGACGAGGCAATAAGCCGCAAGAACTTTATACTCACGAACCAAAAATGCCATCGAACCTTCGCGAATATAGCCCGCGATACGATTCATGGTTTCATTTCCTTCAGGCTGGGCTTTTACGCGGAAATAAAGAAAAACCGCAATAACCAAACCAACGATTCCGGCAACGATCGGCGATATCATGTAAAATGAATCCATACCCTTATGACTCCTTGTTTTAAAAGAATAAAACTAGATTTTACAAGTACTTAAGTCAATCAAAAGGTGACTGGCACCTTCGCGATCCGAAGTTCGAACAGCAAACAGCGCGAATGCCAATTCTATCGGCTCTACAGAAAGCTTAAATTATAGGAAGCAACTCACACAGATCTGGCGAATTTAAAAATTGAAACGAAGGTGCCAGCCACCTTCGGCCTACTGAGCTGATGACGGATAAACTTCGTTGATTTTCTTTAGCCACTCTTCTGAAACCGGCACTACCGGCAGAGTTGATGCTTTTTCTCGCTCTGGAAGAGCTAGCAGAGTTGATAAATAGCGTTCACTGTAGCTTGGAACAATGACCACGATTTTTTTGCCTTTATTTTCGGGAAGCCTTGCAATTTTCAAAGCCACTTTAATAGAGGCTCCCGAGGAAATACCCACCGGAATGCCCTCTTTTTTGATCACTTCGCGCGCCATGTCCAGTGCTTCTTCACTGCTCACCTGTTCAATCTGATCAACGACCGTCGAATCATAAACCTTGGGCACAAACCCGGCGCCTAAACCCTGAATCTTATGAAGCCCGGGTTTTCCACCCGAAAGCACCGGCGATTCAGCGGGCTCAATTGCGACCATTTTCACTGAAGCTTTTTTCTGTTTCAACACTCGTCCCACACCAGAAATGGTACCCGCAGTTCCCACTCCTGAAACAACAATATCTACCAAACCATCCGTATCATTCCAGATTTCCTCAGCCGTGGTTTTAGCATGAATCTCAGGATTCGCCGGATTCGCAAACTGCAACGGACAATAGGCATTCGCATTTTCCGAAACCAGTTGCATCGTCTTAGCTACCGCCCCACGCATCCCATTCGCACCCGGAGTTAAAATCAGTTCCGCCCCCTGAAGCAAAAGCAGCGTCTTACGCTCCTGCGAAACCGTCTCGGGCATAACCAAAGTTATTCTATAACCTTTCGCTGCGGCCACGAAAGCCAAAGCAATTCCGGTGTTGCCGGAGGTAGCTTCGATAATTTCCATGCCGGGCTTAAGGGCACCGGTTTTTTCAGCATTTTCAATCATGCTGAGACCGATTCGATCTTTCACGGAACCGAGCGGATTAAAGAATTCAAGTTTGAGAAATATTTCGGCAACACAGTCGGCACCGAGGCGCTGCATTTTGACGAGTGGGGTTCGACCGATGGTTTTGGTGATGTCAGAGAATACTTTCATTTGGGACCTCGAGGTTGGATAAGCCAACAGCTTATCCGGGTTTCTAATTGTAGAACAGTCTAGATCGATCGGTTTTCGGAGTTGAGCCCTCGTACGTATTCACCTCAATCGGCAAAAGGCCGTGGTCGATTTTGCACTTAATACCTGCAACTCACAAAAATTGACATTATTATCGAGTTATGATAACCTGATAATTGAAAGGCAAACGTGATTTCTTCTTTTGGCAACACGTTAACAGCAGATATGTTTAACGACTTAAAAACCAAAAATACTATCAAATTTCCGCCAGAATTATATCGAATTGCCCGGCGAAAACTCATGTATTTAAGTGATGCTGAATCATTAAACGACTTAAAGGCCCCACCCGGCAACAGATTAGAGCGCCTTAAGGGGGCCTCATCAGATTTTTTCTCGATTCGGATTAACGATCAGTACCGAATAGTTTTTAAGTGGATAAACAGTACGGCCCATGAAGTTACGGTAATTGACTATCATAAGTAATACAGAAGAAAGGAAGCAAAAAATGAAAACCCAATCCAAAAAGAATTCTTTTCAGAATCCGTTTCATCCCGGCGAAATCCTGCTTGAAGAATTTCTGATTCCGGCCAAAACAACACAGCTCGAATTTGCCCAAAGAATAAAATGGACCAGAGCCAAACTGAATGAGCTCATTAAAGGTAAGCGCGGCGTCACGGCCGAATCCGCATTAGATCTGGCCGAAGTACTTAATACATCAGCTAAGGTTTGGATGAATATGCAGGCTACTTACGATCTGGCCAAAGCCATAAAGCACAGAAAAACCGCTTAAAGGAAAAAAGTCCTGAGGGCTTTCGGTAGATTTTTTGACATATTTCCCACGATCAGATGAATTATGTTGAAAATCCAATGAAAATCTGTTAATTTTAAGTAATTTTCCTACGATCGAAGTATAAAATATGAGGGCCTAATGAAGAGCACGAATGAACAAGCCATCCAAAACTTAGGTAAAGCCATTCAATCTCAACGCAAAAAACTGAGACTCTCGCAAACTGAACTTGCACACCTCGCGGTTGTGAGCCTTAACTTGGTAAGCCAGGTCGAGGCCGGTAAAACCACGGCCCATATTTCAAAAGTATTAGACATTCTGCACGCCCTAGGCCTGCGCTTAACGCTCGAGCAAGGCCAGGAACGCCTCTACATTAAGGCACTAAACCAATGACGCCCCCGAAGCAAGTTACTGAATTGAAAATATACCGCAATGAACTAGAAGCCGGAACTCTCAGGCGAACCTCCAACGGTTGTGTTTTTGAATTTAACGATGCTTTTTTGCAAAGCCCTCAATTTGACGGCATTTCGTTTCGAATAAAAAAAAACACGTCGGCACGACTTATTGTTCAAGGCACTAACTTACCTGCATTTTTTGCCGGGCTTCTGCCTGAGGGCCTAAGACTTCGGGCTCTCGTTAGCCAGATTAAATCATCAGAGGACGATCTCTTCAGTCTTTTTGCTGCTGCAGGAACACAGGTTATCGGTGATGTGTATGCAAAAAATCTTAAAACCAAAACCACTCCACGCAACGCACGTCTGGTGCCGAAACTGAAAGAAATCGATTTCTATGAATATTTGCAAAAAATTCTTAAACTCAACTCCTACACTCAGGGCGAAGACGCTATCGCAGGCGTACAGGAAAAAATTTCCGCATCTATGATCAGTTTTCCGCTGAATATCGCCAAAGAAACTAAATCTTACATTTTAAAATTAAATCCTAAAGACCGGCCGAATTTGGTTCAAAACGAACTGCATTGTATGCAGCTCGCAATAAAATGCGGCCTGAATACAGCACAATCAAAGCTGGTACGGGATAAAAACAAAAACCAAGGGCTTTTGGTCGAGCGCTTTGACCGCATTTATAATGAAAAAACGGCAAGCTTCCAAATGATACATCAAGAAGATGCCTGTCAGTTTTTATCCCGTTACCCGGCCGATAAATACCGACTATCAATAAATGAAATCGCGATTGCTGTGGCGGAGTTAACAACGGCGCCGGCGGTATCGATTTTAAAACTGTTACAACAAATCAGTTTTTCCTATCTGCTCGGCAACGGAGATCTGCATGCAAAAAACATCAGTCTGCAAACGACGCTTGACGGCTTTATCGATCTAACCCCGGCTTATGATTTAATCTGCACTTACATTTATGGCGACCTAAAAATGGCGCTTAAACTGAATGGTCGAGATGACAATCTTAAGCGGAAGGATTTTCTCCAGCTCGCTGGCAAATTTGATGTGCCAAAAATCGCAGTGATCAAAATGCTCGATAAACTTGTTCGTGATTTCAAAAAATCATATTCAGTTCTCTCTAAAATACCGATGGAAGAAAAAAGATGGATGCACCTTGAAAAAAATATTTTAAAGCGACTGAAAGATTTGGGCTGAAGCTCAGACTGAACTGATTGAAGTTAAGGTTTTTTGAGCCGCCGGTTACTAAAATTTGCTCAGACAGCGGTTAGAAGGCTCTTCATCCCGATCTTTGACGTCGGCACGATCAGGATCAGAGGCCAACCGAACCAACATCCGTCGTCTATATCGGTCCGAAGGTAGCTGGCACCTTCAAAATTCGGTTTTCGGAACCCGCCGATCGTAGCCGCAATTTTACGTGCTAATGAGAAAGTCTAAATTATAGGAAGAAATTAATACAATTGCCTTTCTATTCTGACAAAATCTGAAGGTCTGAAGGTGTGAGTGTCAAATAATTAGCCAGCGCGATGAAATGTAATTTAATTGTACCATCTTGTATAAACCAACTAACTCATAAAGTGTTTACCTTTTTTACAATTATGGAAATATTTTTAAATAAAATATGCTTATTTCCCAAACACACAAGATCACTTAATATATTCAGATATCGGAGACCTCAATGAAAGCACTCAATAGATTTGTCATATTTGCAATCGGCATTTCACAAGTGGCCTTAGCGTCTAATAAAGTTGTGCCCACAGCGCCGCAACCAACTAAAATCGGAACGCCCGAAACCAAAGCGCCCAAAAAAACTTTAGCAGAAACGCTGCACGAAAAAAAACTAATTGGTACTGAAAGAAGTTCCGAATCATCTAACTGCGTTGGTAAACTTACTGATTAGTTATATGAACAAAACGTATGCAACAGCATTAACAACAATATTATTACTCATAGTGGGCTCAATGTATTTTAACAAAAATAAAAATGAAAATTCACGATCTCAAATCAGGGTTGCTATCAATCTCGAACTGGTAAGCTTTCCGATAGACCCTCTTCACAACCCTACTCTTTCTAATGCCTTCTACACCAACCACCTTTATAGCAATTTAATTGATGTTGATAACAACAATATCTACATCCCAGATTTAGCTTCAGCATTTTACTGGGATCAAAATAAGCTCATTTTTGATTTTCCGGTTAAAACAAATAAATCCGCCATCGATGCTAAAGATGCCGAATTCAGCATTAGAAGATCAATATTTAACGAATTAAATGACCATGCCGATTTGTGGCAAGCAATATGTGACATAAACGAGTCGAAAGAAAACTGCATAACCCGCATTTATGAAAAAAATGGTCAATTAATTATCGAAATACAGAATGAAGAAATGAAGTCCCTAATAGTGCCTATATTGGCCTCCATAAACTATAAAATAATTCCACAGATCGCCTTCAATTGCAAGCGTCGATCTGAAACAGTACCAAAGTTTCCGGTTTGGCGCCGACATGGTCCAGGTATAAGTTCCGACCATGTGACGCCCGGTCAT
>JANPPN010000148.1:0-12874 GCA_031428535.1 Bdellovibrio sp.
TTGGCAAGTTCGATCACTTTTTTAACATTGTCATAAACCTTGCGGGTTTTATCGAAAGCGCGGTCTGGAGAATAACCTTCAAGTTCAACAAAAACATTCATCAATCCACCGGCATTAACCACGTAGTCCGGTGCATACAAAATTCCCAGTTCGCGCAATTGATCGCCGTGTCTGGCTTCGCTCAGTTGATTGTTCGCGCCGCCGGCAATAACTTTGCATTTGAATTTAACGATAGTTTGATCGTTGATGACCGCACCCAGAGCACAGGGCGCCTGAATATCGCATTCTACACCGAGAATCTGTTCCGGCGAAACAACCTCAACATTGTAGGCATCGTGATGATATTTTACACGCGTCTGATCAATATCAGAAACGATAACTTTTGCGCCTTCTTCAACAAGATACTTTACCAGGTGCGAACCCACATTACCAAGACCTTGCACGGCAATGCGCATTCCTTTTAAAGAATCCGTGCCGAGCTTTTCTGCGGCTGCGGCTTTGATTCCCATTAAAACCCCATGCGCCGTGTACGGTGAAGGATCACCCGAACCGCCGAACTCTTTCGGAATTCCGGTTACCCACTGCGTTTCCATAAAAATGTGTTCCATGTCATTTACATTCGTACCGACATCTTCCGCCGTAATATATTTACCATTGAGTGAATTAACGTACTGACCAAAAGCTCTGAACAGCCCTTCAGACTTCTGGGTTTTAGAATCGCCGATAATAACCGCTTTACCGCCACCGAGATTCAAACCGGCCGCCGCCGCCTTGTAAGTCATTCCCTTTGCGAGTCTTAAAACATCCACCAGCGCATCGGCTTCGGATTTATAATTCCACATTCGGGTTCCGCCAAGCGCCGGGCCGAGAGATGTATTATGGATAGCGATGATCGCCTTCAGTCCGACGTTTTTATCCTGACAAAATATAACTTGCTCGTGATCGCCGTACTTTTCAATGACTTCAAAAGGCCCCATAAAAACTCCTTAAACAATAGTGGATTTTCAATTCTGAAAATAGGAGCAATCAGAGTGTGTCTTTTTGTCTTAAAAAACCAGCTGTTACACTTTGCGATACGAAGAATTATTATTTGGCTGACTTCAGAGAGATTTCTCGAAATTCAAGTTGAACATTCTTTAGATTTTTTGCCAACATCGGCAGCTTGATTTTTTGAACCAAGACTTGCTGCCGGAGATATATCCGGTGAGTTCTGTAATTGCTTTTCTGCCCCCCAAATGTGCATTCAAAGTGCAGCCAGGCTTCTATTGCATTCTGGCCCCGGTATTTTACTTTTCTAAACAGGGATGAAATTTTGCAAGCGGGTTCTGGGCTGTCGGAACTGCCTTTAAGCAGTTCACCTAATGGCCCGTTGAAATCGTATTCGCCCTGCAAATCGCCGGAGATAAAGACACTGGTTGAAATGTGTTCTGAAAGGCCTGTGGATTTTGCCTGAACAGCGGATGAAAACATCGGAATAAACAAAAAAATTAGTAACTTTGCAACCATGACTTAGTTAGCACTGTTGAGTTCTTCATCCAAACGTAGAAAATGCTTTTCTTCGATGTCATCAGCCTTATTGTATTTCTTTTTATTAGCGGCTTTCTTGCCGCGTTTTTTCGGAATTTGCGCCTGGGCATAGACCTCGCGATTGGTATCCAATACAATTATTTCAGGTTTTTTATCCAGTTCGGGGCTGGTGGGTTCGACCTCTTCAGCCGTTTCGGCAGCGATAGCTTCGTGTAGCTCATTCTGCATCTTTGAATGTTCCTTGATCAAGCTGTTAAAGTCGGCAATTTTAGCTGTCGCAACCTGAGACAAAATCATTAAAAATGTAACGAATAAAATTTTCATATCGGCATCCTTTTATAGAGGTTCACCCTGCTTTAAAGCAAGAGAAATGCCACGCTAGCCTGCCCTTGCGTTAGTTTCAGCCAAATCGCAACTGTCGAACTTCTAAACACCTGATGACTTTAAAATAGGAATAAGATATTTGATCCCTTATGCACGAATTATTTGTTACCCGCGTCTACCAGGCCAAACTGAAGACCAATCTGAAAGACCTCAAAAAAGAGATCTTTCAGATACAGAAAGCCGATATTAACGGTCAAAAATGGTCCGAAAAAAACTATGCTGGCGGGTATACCTCGTATGGCTCGTGGGATCAGCTGCACCGGCTTTCCTCGGGTTTTCAGGCCCTTGAAACCAAGATCAATCCGCATGTTTTCACCTATGCTAAATCCCTGAATTACCAGCTTAAAAAAAGCAGTTTAAATCTCAATTCCATCTGGGTAAATATTATGCCGAACGGCACCCTTCACACGGCACATATTCATCCTCAATCTGTCATCAGCGGAACTTTTTATGTGGACGTCCCGCCCGGGGCAAGCAGCATTAAGTTTGAAGACCCCCGTCTCGGCCTTTTTATGAATTCACCTAGCGTCAGTAACAGTGCGAAAAAAACGAATCTCCGTTTTTATTCGCTTGCACCAAAAGCCGGAGAGCTGGTTTTGTTTGAAAGCTGGCTCAAACACGAAGTTCCGCTGAATCAGAGTAAAAAACCCCGCATCAGCGTGAGTTTTAACTACGGTTGGGCTTGACGTTATCCTCCGGACTATTGTACAACTTCTCTCTTATGAAAATTCGCCTAAATGAAATCCCCGAAGAGGGCCGAAACTACATTTTTAACCGCAAAACCAGTGAACTCAATACCGCTTTGCAGGACTTGATCAACAATAACGACTACGACGTGAATATCGACATCCGGCCGCTTAATCCTAAAGACTTTACGGTAACAGGCACAGTAACATCCAAATCCGAGCAACAATGCTCACGTTGCGCTGAAGATTTTGATTTTCAAATCAATAAAAAAATTCGCGAAATTCTTATTCCTTCACACGAGGAAGACCGCACCGGTAAATATGCAAAGACCTCGTCAACACTTGTTACCGCCGATTCAAACGAAACCAGCGTTTCGGTAACTGAATATTCGAATCTGCAATTTGATCTCGGAGAATTCATGCACGAAATGGTTGCGCTTGAAGTGCCATTTAACCCATTTTGCACGAAATGTATCAAATTGAAGAATGAGAAACCATTTGTTTATGATGAGAAAATGAGCGAAGAGACAAAACCCAACCCTTTTCAGGCTTTAAAAGGCCTTAAGTTAAATTAACCCATTGATTTTAAATTGCTTATAAAGCATAAATTAAACCCTTTACGGAGGATAAAATGCCAACACCTAAGAAGAAAACATCGAAATCGCGACGCGACATGAGACGTTCACATGATGGATTGTCTTTGCCAGCAATGGCGATTGATAAAAAATCCGGAGAATTAGTTCGCCCCCACGTTGCATTTAAAGCAGCTGACGGCGCTCTTTACTACAAAGGTAAACAAATCAGCGCATCCAAATCTAAGTAATTAGATTAAATTGCCTGAATATGTATCGCAGTAAAGTAGCCGGAATCGGCTCATTCTTACCTGATAAAGTTCTGACAAATTACGACCTTGAAAAACTGGTCGAGACTTCGCACGACTGGATTGTTCAGCGCACAGGCATTGAAAAACGCCATGTCGTGGCTGAAGATGAAGGAACCTCCGACATGTGCGTCCGTGCGGCCGAACGGGCCCTAATCGACGCTAAAATGACGATTGATCAAATCGAAATGATCGTTGTGTGTACGCTGTCCGGCGATTACAAAATGCCGGCCACAGCCTGCTTGGTGCAAACCAAACTCGGCGCTAAAAACATTATGTCATTTGATCTCAATGCCGCTTGCACCGGATTTTTATACGGCTTGCATGTGGTTGACCAGTTTATCAAAACCGGCGCTTACAAAAATATTCTCGTTATCGGCGCCGAAAGCCTCACCCGCATTATCAGTTACAAAGATCGTGAAACCTGCATTCTCTTCGGGGATGGAGCCGGCGCATTTGTTATGACCCGAGCTGAAGAAACCGAAAAAAATGTGCTTTTAACGGCCCACGCCCACGCCGAAGGTTCACTTTTTGACCTCCTTTGGGCCAAAGGCGGTGGAACCCGCTATCCTTTTTCACAACAGGTACTGGATGAGGGTTCGCATTACATGCTTATGAAGGGTAAAGAAATCTTCAAAAATGCTACACGTGCGATGGCCGCCTGCTGTAAAGAAGCACTTGAGGCCACCAGTACCAAAGTTGAAGAAATCGACTGGATTGTTCCGCATCAAGCCAATATGCGAATTACCGAAGCGGTATCAAATCACTTCGATTTTCCGATGAGCAAAATTATTTCTACGGTTCATGAAACCGGAAACACCTCTGCCGCTTCAATTCCGATTGCTTTCGACATGGCTTATCGCGATGGCCGAATCAAGCGCGGCCAACTGATCTTAATGACAGGCTTCGGCGCAGGCCTTACTTCGGGCTCGGCTTTACTCAGATTCTAGCAGTCAGTCAGTTTCTAAAGTTTGGAGTTACAAATGAACGCTTTTTTATTTCCGGGTCAAGGTAGTCAGGCACCGGGCATGGGTTCTTATCTTTATGAAAATTTCAAGACGGCAAAAATCACGTTTGAAGAAGCTTCAGATGCGATTAGCCTCGATTTAAAAAAATTATGTTTCACAGGTTCCGTTGAAGAACTCGCTTTGACTGAAAATACCCAGCCCGCGCTGTTAACTGTATCGATTGCAACTGCAAGGGTGCTTTCGGAAGATCTGGGTCTGAAAGCCACGGCTACAGCCGGACATTCCATCGGCGAATACGCCAGTTGTGTTTATGCCGGAGTAATCGCCTTTAAAGATGCTGTTCGTGCAGTAAGGGTGCGGGGGCAAGCCATGCAATCTGCAGTTCCTGCAGGACTTGGCGGAATGACCGCAGCCCTCGGATTAAATGAAGAGCAAGTGCAGTTTCTCTGCGATTATACTGTTAAAACCTCGGGCTTCACTCCCCTTTCGCCGGCTAACTATAATTGCCCCGGCCAAATTGTTATCAGCGGTAACATGAAAGCGCTCGAATGGCTGAAAACCAATTTTAAACCTGAAATTTTGCCTGGCGAGGCCAAACGAGTAAAACTTATTCCATTGCAGGTTTCAGCCCCGTTTCACTGCGCCATGATGTTGCCGGCCCAGGAAAAAATGCAGACTTTTCTTCAGGATATTCCGTTTCAGAACGCAAAAATAAAGATTATCCAGAATGTACACGCTCAAGCTGAAACAGCCTCGTCGCTGATTAAGAAAAATCTGATTGAACAGGTTTCGGCGCCCGTTAAATGGACTCAAAGCATGGAAACTCTCAAAAAACTGGGTGTCGCCACTTGTATTGAAGTCGGCCACGGTCAGGTTTTAAAAGGTTTACTTAAAAAAATTGATGGTGAATTTTTTAAAGTTTATTCGACTTCAAGCCTTGAAGATATGAAAGCACTTGAAACACTCAAAATGTAAGGTTTTTTTCGCAATAGTGATTCTCGTACTGTGCGGCTGTTCAAGCCTCAATGTGCAGATTAACAATTGTGACAACGATTTAAAAAATGCGATCGAGAGTGATTTAAAAAACTCAGTCCTGCAAATAAAACAATGCCTGTCGAAGTTTAAAAGAACTGATGACCTCATACAGTACACAGAAATACTTAAAAGACAAATCACAGTCACTTGTGACCCTAAACCAAAACCAGAAATGCTTGCGCTGGCAGAACATCCGGATTCGGTTTTTTTCCCGGGTTTGAAAATATTCACCGGAATTTATAATAAGGATAACGAAAACAGCCAGCTTCAGGCGATTTTAGCTCATGAATCCATCCATTGGATGGGCTATGAACACTATAAAAATTTTGACTTGTCGTATGTTGCAGAAATGTGTTGTCTCGATCATAAAGATGATTTTTTGAATGAAATAGGCCAAAAATCCTGTGAGATGTTTAAATTCAAAAATAAGGAATGGACTAACCCTGAATATGTCGGCAATCTTACAAAAAATTTGGGTTATTTCGGAAGACATTTCGTCGGGTTAGCAACATCATTTGCAGCTGCAATTCACTCAAAACAATTGAATGTTCCAAAAAAAGATATCTTTAAAATATTTGAATACACAGCATTTGCTTATGCAGACGGATCTGACTCAGACGATCCAAAAACAACAAAGTATTATGCAAGCTCGCCGGACGTGACTCAGGCGATTGTGCTCGCGTATCTGACTGAAAACCAGGAGTCCACTTTTAATAAAGTGCTCTTGAAAAAATACTTCAATAATAAGAATAAAACTCTACGTTTTTTCCGCTTGTTTTCCCAGACAATCAGCCATCTTATTTTTGGAAGCAACTCGGATCTGATCCAGTCTTGGCTGAAGTTTAAAAATTACGAAAAAGAAATTTGCCCGAATCTTGAAACTTATGAAAAGGAAGCGCTCGCTGAAATGGCATTCTATACTTATGAGAACCTTTTTGACAAAATTAAGACTGAAGGTGCTACCCTTGACGAACTCAGAATGTTGACCGACTGGACGAAAATATGCGGTCCTAAAACTCCGGTCCTCAAGTCCATTTAACTCAATGCGAAAATTCCAAAAAATCCAATATAAAACTTGAGCTATAACTCTAGTTCAGACATCTTTGGCTCGTGAACATGTTAAAATTAAATAATAAAAAGTTTTTTGTAACTGGCGGAAGCCGTGGTATCGGTGCCGGCATCGTTAAATTGCTCGCGGAACTTGGCGCCCATATCTGCTTTACTTATTCAACTAATGAATCCAAAGCCCAAGAGCTCCTTAAAGCATTGCCAGGTAGCGATCATCACTGTTTTCAGCTCGATGTTTCCGATTTGAATTCAGTAGAACAGGTCACCGCTAAAGTATCTGCCATGTGGCCCGAAATCGACGGTGTCGTAAACAACGCCGGCATAACTAAAGATCAGCTTTTGCTCCGTATGAAACCCGAAGACTTCAATCAGGTCATTCAAACCAATCTAACTGGGGTGTTTGCGGTAACAAAAGCCTTTAGTAAACAAATGTTAAAAGCCCGTAAAGGTGCCTTTGTAAATATCTCCTCGGTTATTGGTTCAACCGGCAATGCGGGCCAGTCTAATTATGCGGCAAGCAAGGGCGGCCTAGAAGCCTTTACGAAGTCAGTGGCCTTAGAATTCGCATCCCGTGGCATCAGAGCCAATTGTGTAGCACCCGGTTACATTAACAGCGATATGACCCAAGCCCTATCCGAAGCCCAATTGAAGAGTTTCAGTGAAAAAATTCCCTTACAGCGCCCCGGAGAAGCCAGCGAAGTGGCAGCCGCTGTTGCGTTTTTGTTAAGCGATTCAGCCTCTTACATCACAGGGCAGACACTTCACGTTAATGGTGGTATGTACTTGAGTTAAATATATTTAAAAATAAAAGAATTTAGACTATAGTTCTGGAACTTAAATTAAAATTAATAAAAAGGAGACATTCAAATGTCAATCAACGCAAAAGTAAAAGATATTATCGTAGAACAACTCGGAGTAGACCCTGAAAAAGTAAAAGCTGAGGCTTCTTTTATCGATGATTTAGGTGCAGACAGTCTTGATATCGTTGAATTAGTTATGGCGATGGAAGAAGAGTTCGACCTTGAAATTCCGGATGAAGATGCGGAAAAACTTAAAACTGTTAATGACGTTCAAACCTACCTGACTACCAAGGGTAAAGTTTAATACCTTGGGGACTTCTTTTTTAAGACCGAACGGTCAAAAAAGAGTGGTCATCACTGGTATCGGAGCCGTGTCTCCTCTAGGAAACACGCTCCATGATACCTGGGCTGCGGCATTAAGTGGCCAGTCCGGTATTGCCTCCATCACCAAATTTGATGCGACTCAATTTGATGTCCGATTCGCAGGAGAAGTTAAAAATTTCTCGGCCGAAACTTACATTGAAAAAAAAGAGCACAAAAAAATGGATCTTTTCATTCAGTATGCGATCGCCACTGCAAAAATGGCCTTTGACTCCTCAGGTCTTAAAATTACGGAAGCCAATACACAGCGAACCGGAGTTTTTATCGGATCGGGTCTGGGTGGCTTGCCTTACATTGAAGAGCAACATTCAAGACTTATCGAAAAAGGGCCCTCGCGGGTTTCGCCTTTTTTTATACCTTCCAGTATTGCGAATCTGGCGCCGGGCTGGGTTTCAATTCTGTTCGGCATTAAAGGCCCCAATTTTACGGTAACTTCCGCCTGTGCCTCAGGTGTTCACTCGATCGGTGAGGCTTACAATTATATTCGATTCGGTCTGTGCGATCAGATGGTGGCCGGCGGTACTGAATCAACCGTCTCGCCGATGGCAATTGCGGGATTCAGTAATATGCGTGCACTCTCAACGCGGAACGAAGCGCCTCAGGAAGCGTCTCGGCCGTGGGATAAAGATCGTGACGGCTTTGTTCTTGGCGAAGGTGCCGCCACTTTTATTTTAGAGTCCCTTGAAGCCGCAGTTAAGCGTGGGGCTCCAATTTTATGCGAAATTTCCGGCTATGGCGCTTCTTCAGATGCTTACCATATTACGTCTCCTGATCCGGATGGCGCAGGTTTTGTATCTGCCATGCAGACGGCACTTAATGATGCCGGGCTGAACCCTGACGAAATTCAATATATCAACGCCCACGGTACCAGTACCCCGATGGGAGACCCTCTTGAATCGAATGCTATTAAAAAAGTACTTAAAGACCATGCCAAAAAGGTCTGGATTTCATCGACAAAATCGATGACCGGCCATTTATTGGGCGCGGCCGGTGCGATCGAGTCTGCATTTTCGGTCATGTCGATTGTTGACCAGAAAGTTGCGCCTACTATTAATTTGAAAAATCCAAGTCCTGAATGCGATCTCGATTATGTTCCCAATGTTGGGCGCGAAGGAAAAATCAAACATGTGTTGAATAATTCGTTCGGCTTCGGCGGCACCAATTCATGTTTAATTTTTTCTAAATTCGGAGATTAAATGAAAATTTTAATTGGCGCAGATCACGCCGGATTCGAACTTAAAACCAAGCTCGTCGAACACCTCAAACAGCAAAACGAAGTTGAAGACTGCGGCCCGCACAGCGCCGATAGCGTTGACTATCCCGACTACGCCGATCTTGTTTGTAAAAAATTGCAACCCGAAACTGATTCCGCAATGATTTCGCAATTCGGGGTTTTGATCTGCGGTTCTGCGCAAGGCATGGCAATGCGGGCAAATAAATTTTCGCACGTTAGAGCCGCCCTTGTTTATAATGATGAAACCGTAAAGTTAGCGCGCGAACATAATAATGCAAATATTATTTGCATCGGTGCAAGATTCTGCGACTTCGAAACTGCCCTAAGATGGATCAATTTATTTAAAGATACGGGTTTTGCACAAGGTCGCCATCAAACTCGGGTTGCTAAAGTCTCGAGTGCTACCTCATAATATGTGAATGAATATTACAAATCATACTCTGCAAAATGACCCCGAAATTGCAAACCTGATCAGCCTCGAAGCCACCAGACAAAGCGAAGGTCTTGAGATGATTGCCTCTGAAAATTATGCGTCGACGGCAGTTATGCAGGCGCAAGGTTCAATTCTTACTAATAAGTATGCCGAAGGGTATCCCGGTAAGCGCTATTACGGTGGCTGTCATTATGTTGATGGCATCGAGACGATTGCAATCGAGCGGGCTAAAAAATTGTTTGCAGTCAACTATGCTAATGTACAACCGCACGCCGGCAGTCAGGCCAACATGGCGGTTTACCTTGCCGCACTTAAGGCGGGCGACACCATTTTGGGAATGGATCTTTCGCACGGCGGGCATTTAACTCACGGAAGCCCGGTCAACTTCAGCGGTCTATTATTTAAAGCGGCTTCTTATAAACTCGATGAAGGCACGGGCCTTCTGAATTACACGGCGATATTAAATACGGCCAGAGAAGTTAAACCAAAGCTTATTATTGCGGGCTACAGCGCCTACCCGCGCGCACTGGATTTTGCCAAGTTCCGCGAAATTGCTACCGAAGTAGGAGCTGAACTTCTTGTTGATATGGCGCACTTTGCGGGCCTAGTCGTCTCGGGCCATCACCAATCTCCGGTGCCGTTTGCCGACTACGTGACCTCAACCACGCACAAAACGCTGCGTGGCCCGAGAGGCGGAATTATTTTAACCAACTCCGAAGAAAAATCCAAACTGGTGAATTCAAGAATTTTTCCGGGAATTCAGGGTGGGCCGCTTGAACATGTTATTGCCGGTAAAGCGGTAGCCTTCGGCGAAGCGCTGCAACCAGAATTTAAATCCTATATTAATCAGGTTGTTATCAATGCAAAAATTCTGGCGGAAGCTCTAATAGCCGCAGGTTTTGCACTTGTAACCGGTGGCACCGATAATCATTTAATGCTGCTTGATTTAAGCCAAAGCAGCCATACCAGTTTTACATCCCTCACCGGAAAAGTTGCCGAAATTGCGCTTGATGAGGCCGGCATCACCGTTAATAAAAATACCGTACCCAACGAAAAGCGCTCGCCTTTTGTAACCAGCGGAATCAGAATCGGAACGCCGGCGCTGACGACCCGGGGAATGAAAGAACCCGAAATGAAAAAAATTGCAACGTGGATCAGTCTCATTTTGAAAGATGTGGACAACGCCGCTCTTAAAACAAAAATAAAAATGGAAGTTAAAGAGCTATGTCAAAGTTTTCCAATTTATTAGTCATTTTATTTTTTCTGAATTCCTGTGCAACCGCGCCACCACCGCCGGTTGATACCGCTAAGCCCGAGGTCGGAATTACGGTTGCCGCTACCGCTACCGACGATGTTATTATTGATAAAGAAAATAATTCTATAAAAATTAAAAGTGCCGACCCTGCAACACCTGTTACCACTAAGAGTAATAAAAAACTGCGGCCACTTTTTGACTGGCCCGTCTGGGAAGCGCGGATGACCCGCGGCTACCTGCCGAACGGTACGAAAAAGCGAAAACGGGCCCATCGCGGAATTGATCTGGCTGCCCCGAGGGGCTCGGCAGTTATGAGCTCGCATGATGGTGTTGTAATTTACACGGGCTCGGGCTTTAAGGGCTATGGAAAAATGGTCATGGTCGAATCGGCAGATCCGCGCGAAGGCGGCAACTGGGCTACGCTCTATGGCCATATGGATAAAATCCTGGTTTATGAAGGCAAAAAAGTAAAGCAAGGTGAAGTGATCGGTGCCCTTGGTAATACCGGTCGGTCTTCGGGGCCGCACCTGCATTTTGAAATCAGACGCTTAAATGGCCCGATAGACCCGCTGCCATTGTTACCGGCCGGCGAATCCCTAACAAATGATGTTGATAACGGCGCAGTCGAGGAATAGTTTTAGGTTTTTCCGGCTTGGCGGCGCTTACGAATTGATTTGAACACATTAATTGCCATTGGCGCCAGTGACACACCGATAATTCCAAGTACAAGTAATGTAAAATTCTTTTTTATGATTTCAACATTTCCGAAATAATACCCGGCTAAAACAAAAATAAATACCCAGCCTACCGATCCCGCAGCCGAAAGCGCCAGGAATTTGCGGTACCGAATAAGGCTCATGCCTGCAAAAAAAGGCGCCATCGTCCGGATAATCGGAAAAAATCTCGAAAGGCTAACCGCCCAGACCCCTTTTTGTTCAAAAAATTCTTCAGTACTGGCTAGGTATTTCTTTTTCAGGAACCAATACTCGCGATCGAACAAAGAACGACCAAGTTTTCGCCCAACCAGATAGTTTGTGGAGTCGCCGAGGATAGCGGCTATAATCAAAAGTGGGATTATATTTTCAACTTTTAAAAAGCCCGGGCGCGCCGCCAACGCGCCCACCGCAAACAAAAGCGAATCACCTGGCAAAAATGGCATAAAGACCAGCCCCGTTTCGCAGAATATTATTAAAAACAAAATCAGATATAGCAATGGGCCCCATGTGCCAGCCCACTCTATCAGGGTCACGTCGATGTGGAGTATAGCGTCGATAAATTCAAACATAAAAAACACCATAACCACCAATCTGATTTAGATCAAGCATTGACAGTCCTGCCGCTAATTTCTTAACATTGAATTATATGACTCAAAAAACTGCATTGATACTTTCCGGCGGCGGTGCGCGCGGTGCCTATCAGGCCGGCGTATTAAAAGGCGTGGCCGAAATTCTGCCCGAGAAAAAGAAAAGTCCGTTCAGTATTATTTCGGGGGTCAGTGCCGGTGCTATTAATGGCGCCAAGCTTGCCTGCGACATCGAATCTTTTGAAAACGCGGTCGAAAAGCTGAATTTCCTGTGGTCACAGATCTCGACCGAGCAGGTTTTTAGAACCGACATACTTTCAATGAATAAATTTTCTTTTGGGTTACTCGGCAATCAAAAAAAAATCGATTCGATACTGGATACCTCGCCGCTTTATGAATTACTTAACAGGCACTGTGATTTTTCAAAGATAAAAAAGAATCTCGATGCCAAGGTTTTTGATTCGTTGATTATTACCGCCAATAATTACTCGAGCGGCACGGCCGTTAGTTTTGTTCAGACCTCCACTTCAAAGCTCACCTGGAAAGACAGTCGCCGGCTGGCGGTACTTTCTGAAATAACTGCCGATCATGTTATGGCATCCTCGGCAATTCCGATGTTGTTTCCGCCGATTGAAATCGGTTCTCATTATTACGGCGACGGCTGCGTTCGCAACAGCACCCCGTGCTCACCCTCACTTCGCATGGGGGCTGATCGCATATTCGTGGTGGGCGTCCGCACGCAAATGAACTCGGAAATCATAAACCGCATTGAGAACCCGGCTGTCAAAGACATCCCGCCTTCGGTCATCCGCATATTCAACACTTTGCTGAACGCCGTATTGCTGGATTCGATCGAGCAGGATGTGCACCGGATTCAACGCATAAACCAGTTGGTCGAGCTTGCCGGCGAAAACTCGGCA
>JANPPN010000149.1:0-12865 GCA_031428535.1 Bdellovibrio sp.
GTGCTTTCGGGCAGCTCTTATTATACGCCGCAATTCTGGGATTAGGATTCTGGGGATTCAGAACTGCGGTTTCACACTATGTGTTTTCACGTCGACGCGAAAAAATTAACAAACTGAATGCCCGCATCTCAGTTCTGAAAATGCATCTCCGCGGAAAAATCAAAAGAAAATGCAGCCGTATCGAAGACGTTCTGAAAAAAGACACCGGCGCGCTTTCTAATCTCCTGCCCAAATTGAAATTAATCTGTGGCCTTGAATTCTCTGCTGCCGGCGATTATCAGCTGTTGCTGACAAATCTGAATCTGATCACAGAGGAAATCATCGCGCATATTCACCTTAAGATGAAAAAAAGCAAACATATCGATCTAGAAAAAAAAGTTGATGACGTAAGCGATTCGGCCACGATAACCGCCAATGATGCCTTAGATACATGTAAGAAGCTGGTTAAATATGACAAAGCCCATGTACAGATCGTTGTTGAAATTATAGAAGCTACTGCAGATCTTAGAGACAAAATTTCAGAATTTAATTCCTTAACGGAATTTGAAAAAAATCAGAAAGCCCTTCATGAACCGGAAAAAATTATTATAGAAAATTTTGAGCTTTTGCGGACCATGGTTGAAGATGCTAAAAATTCCGATGCTGAAGCACCGGATTTTCCTGTTCTTGAAAACGGATACTTTTCAGAATCCGCTTAAACTGTTGAATATTTTAATTAGTCGTTTTTCTTAAGTAAGTACTTTACGGCTTCATCACCCAATGCATCAATTACAACGTTTACTTCAGCACCTTTTTCGCTGCGGACGCTTTGCGCCGTAACGTTTGAAATATCAATTTTTACGTTCGCTTTAGGTAAAATCTCAGATTTGCAGGTTAAATCAGTAGCGAATTCATTTCCGGTAACTGTGTATTTACCGCTGCAAACAATAGCCGGGGAAATGTCAGGGGACTGCACCTGAAAACCAACCGTGCCATCGGCTTTAAGTTCAAACGTTGCGACAACAGACTTTGTGTCTGCATCTACGGCGCGGTACTTACCTAATTCAACTTGTGCTGCATTAGCTTGAGTTGCGACAACTAACATAAATGTTAATAATAATGACTTCATGGAGACTCCTTGGTTTAAGGAAATTTTACCTTACGAGGCTTTTTTAAAACAGTGTTAGAGTTTTTGACAGGTAAAAATGACAAAAAAACCAATTAAAACAAATAGGTTGCTTAATAGGTAGCACTAAAAAAACGGCCTACCTAAAGCAAAAATCTTAGGTTACGAATTGCATCAACAAAACCAGGGGGAAAATTAATGAAAGCGTTACTTTTAACAATCCTTTCAGCCGTTACAATCAACGCTCAGTCCGCTACCGTAGAATTAGGTAAGTACCGCGCCGTAGATGCTGCCACCAGATCTACAGTTGCCAGTTTCGAATTAAAGGCCAACGGAACCGTTATTTTTCATGTTCGCAGCCCTGATTTTGAAGTTGCCTGCAGCGGTAAATATGCTGTTCGAGGAAATGAGTTCTCCACTAATTTAGAATGCGATTCGTTTTTGCTTTCTGAAGCCCGTGTAAAAATCGACATTTCAACTGTGAACGCACAGAGCATCCGCAGTGTAAAAGGGGCTGAAGTTAACGTGATCATCGATGCATTGGGTGATGAGCCCGTTAAATATCACTTGAAAAAAATTAACTAGATTCTTAGAACGCGCGACTAAAAAACAAATTAAATTTTGCGATTTTTATTTCCAATGCCCAGACAACGAATGGTTGGACCTGTATTTTTCCAAAAGGCCGCCGAAAAATGGACGTCCCGTCCCGCCAGTTTGGCTAATCGCATAGCGAGAATAGTTCCGAGCTTTTTTAGTATCCAAATTGGATCCTGCTTATTTTGCATGCTATAATGGTCTGTTATGTATTATCTGACCTCGAGGCAATTTAACTCAGTTCTGAGTTCATGGTATTGACTCATCTGACAGGTAATTCGCAGCTAGTATTTGTTGTTAATCATTACAACCAGCCAGTTGTTAGCCCCGATCTTGTTAAATAAAGCATAACCACCTGCTTTCAATGTGTCGTAACTATGTCCGAAGGACTCCCCCTGCTTTCGCTCGGCCCGCCAATTTTTTTGTAGTGATTTTTTGTATAAATAATGACTTAATTTAGAAATGGGTTCTTTACCAGATTCTATCTCAACTACGATCATCGAAATTTTGGCTCAACAAGCTGAGTTTGCTTTTCTGATGGGATCTGCCGAAACAGAGAGGTTTCATAAAGACAGCGATATTGACGTGGCTGTGTTCTGGAAGAAATCATGTACCGAAGAGCAAAAAACAAAAAGTTGGCGAATGCTCGAAGATAGATTTAATCGCGATGTGGACCTGGTTTCATTAAATGATATTGATGTGATTTTTGCTCGGCAGGTATTAGAAAAAGGACGCCTACTTTTTAATAATGCCTCTGGTATTTTGCTAAACTGGAAAATGGAAAAACTATCAGATTATCCTGACTTTAAGGCATCTCGTAAAATAATCGAAGATAAGATATTAAATAGGAAAAAATATGTCTGAAATGGATGTTGTTCTATCAAAAATCAATGTCATTAAAAACTGTATGATGGCTATTGAGAAGGCCACCTTGAAAGAAAAAGATCCTGACTTTCTACTGTCAATATATGAGTTGAACTTACAAAGGGCTATTCAAGCTTGCATTGATTTGGCCAACGTGGTTATTGCTAAAGAAGGCTTGGGTTTACCTAACAGTTACAGGCAGTCTTTTGAAATTATAAATAGGCATCAAATAATTGATGACGCTTTAACTACCAAAATGACGTCGATGGTTGGATTTCGAAATATCTCGGTTCATGACTATGGGGAGATTAAACCTGAAATTGTACATTCAATCATAAAAAACCATCTTATTGATTTTGAGAATTTTTATACAATTATTTTTAATCACGTAAATTTGTGGTGACATCCTAAAAAAATCAGAGAGCCTCCAGAGCATTCCTAACAGTTTCGATCAAAAGGTTTCGATCAAAAGGTTTCGTAATTAACTTGGTTGCCCCTCTGGCCAAAATCTCACTTTCAGAAATGTCTGAGTATCCGGTTACAAAAATTACAACGGGGCTTTTTGGATCATTTTCCCTGACTTTATCCAGCAAGTATAACCCGTCGCCGTTTGGCATTCGAATGTCAGACACGACCAAATCAATTTTACTCAATTTGATTACCTCCAACGCCTCGATTCCACTATTTGCCGACAAAACATTTAAACCTGCGCCCTTTAAAATCAAGGTCATAATTTCTCTTAAATCTTCATCATCATCAACTACTAAAATCGTATATTCTTTAAGATTGTGCATTCGAAATAAGTATCAAATGTTTCGCACTGTACTGTCAACGATGATCACAAGTACCGGAACAAATGTTACTTTTCCCTTTTATACCCCTCCCTACCTCGGCCTTTCATTAAAAATTTATACAGTTTAGAGCGCATTCAGGGTAATATTGAACCAATAACCTATGAAAAAAAATATTCAGTTGTTAAAAATTTCACTACAACGATTGAGCGATGCCATCGAATTTCGAATTTTGTTGGCGGTTTTTTCGCTGGCGGTTTTTATATTTCCATTTATGCGGCATACCGGTTTAGAAAATTCGTGGACTGTTTACCTTTCAGTTTTTGCGTTTTGGCTTGGATTAATTTTTGTTCTGTTTCTTTTGTCTTTGCAAAAAGATGTAGATGAGAATGAGGACTTAGAATGAATTCCCCGCTTTTGACGCTGGGCTCGCTGGCAGTTTACCTGCTTTGTCTTCTGGCTCTGGGATACTTCATAGACAAAAAAATGTCTCGCGGACAAGTGCTCATTACTAATCATGCCCTTTTATATAGTCTTTCACTTACCGTGTACTGCACAACCTGGACGTTTTACGGGAGTATTGGTAACGCATTAGGAAGCGGACTTTTATTTTCAACGATATACATCGGTCCTACCATCGGTGCCATATTTTGGTGGCCGATATTGCGCAAATTGATTCGCATAAAAAATCATTATCGAATCACGAGTATCATCGACTTTATTTCGGCGCGTTACAACAAATCCGTGGGCATTGGCGTTCTATTAACCATTTTCGTTGTCATTGGATTTATTCCGTACAATGCCTTGCAAATAAAATCCATTATGCTGACCACGGCGCTAATGCTATCAACTTCGCCTGAATTTTTACCCTATTATGATTTAGTTGAATCTGCGATTCTGGCAGTGGTCATCATTTTTACTATTTTCTTTGGCTTACGTACTTTGAATCCGACAGAGAGCCATCCTGGAATGATTTCCGCTTTAGCAATAGAAAGTATCATAAAGCTCATTGCTACCATTGCAGGCGGAATTTTTATCGTCTATTTTCTTTCAAATGGTGTGAAAGACCTATTGCAATCAGTTCCTGAAATTTTAGGAACCAAAAAGTATCCCCATATGGTCGGCGGCGATTTTAAAGAAATCATTAATTTTGTCAGCTGGACCATATTAGCCAGCACCGCGGTCATATTTTTGCCACGCCAATTTCACATTTCAGTTATCGAAAACGTAAATGAAGAACACGTCAAAACAGCGCAGTGGGTTTTTCCGCTGTATTTGTTGACCATCAATCTTTTCGTTCTGCCAATTGCGCTTTATAGCCTTAAACATGGAATCAGTGGCAACTACGCGGATAGCATCCTTATCGAATTACCCCTGGCCCATCAACAGCATTGGCTGGCGCTCTTTATTTATATCGGTGGATTTTCGGCGGGTATCGGGATGATAACGGTTTCGGTAATGACTATTTCGACGATGGTAACTAATCATTTGCTGCTACCGGCGCTGGAAATTTATCCCAAAATCAGTTTTTTACGAGCGCGAATTTTGGAGAGCCGCTGGATTGCGGCAGCCTTGATAATTATACTGGCCTATTTTTATCAAAGATATATTGGTTCAGGAGAAGCCCTCGTCGCGATGGGCATGATTTCATTCGTGGCCGCATTTCAGTTTGTACCACCTATTTTACTCGGGCTTTTTTGGTCTAAGAGTAATTCTAGAGGCGCCTTCATCGGGATTTTCGCAGGTTGCTTCACCTGGGCCTATACATTGTTTTTCCCGGCTTTTGTTAAAAGCGGGTTCTTTAGCGATGCTTGGTTGAAACAGGGTCCGTTCGGAATAGCTCTTTTAAAACCGGAAGCTCTGCTGGGTTTTGAAGGACTAACTTCCATTTCACACTCGTTCTTATGGACTACATTATTGAACGTAGGGGGAATTATCCTTGGATCTTTGCTTTTTAAAACAAGCAACCGCGAAAAAATTCACGCAGATGAATTTTTAAGTTTTGATTCCAGTCGGGCCACGGTTCATTATGAAACTGAAATCAAGGACATTGTCCTGGCCAGTAAGGTCAAACTGATCTCAGATTTGCTAACTCAATATTTTGGCCCAACCCAGGCTGAGAAAATTCTGAGGAAATGTACTGAGGAAGCTCAAATCAGCGGGGTCGAAAAAATTTCAATAAGCCAATTAGCTGATTTAAATTTCTTCGTTGAACGCGCATTAGCCGGGGTCATTGGTTCAGCCGCGGCCAATCAGGCCATTCGAAACTCGAACGTTATCAATAAAGATGAAGAGAAAAATCTTTCAAAAATATTTGCGCAGATGTTGTCGAATCTGCATGTGTCGCCGATCGACTTCAAAAAGAAAGTCGATTTTCAGCTTGAAAAATCAGCTTTACTGAACAGACAGAAAAAGGAACTTGAACTGAGGTTGGCGCAACAAATGAAAGAAGTTCAGAAAATGCAGGAACGCTTAGTTCAATCCAGTAAAATGTCTGCATTGGGCGAAATGGCGGGCGGCATTGCGCATGAAATTAACACTCCGCTCGCAATTATTCAGCTCACATTGGAGCAAATGAAGAAAGTGCGGGAAGATGGCCATGTCGAAGAAAAGTGGACGTCCAGCTCGATTGAGCTTTTACTGCGTGTTACAGCTCGCATTGCGGCAATAGTAAAAGGCCTACGCACATTTTCAAGCTCTGATGAAAATTTGCCATTTGAATCAAAAACTTTACATGATCTGATAGATGAGGTTCTTGCGTTATGCCAAGAAAAGTTCCGCAGCAACGGCATAGAGCTTAAAGTTCAGATTGATAAGTCGTTTTCTATTTATGGCCGCCCGGTGCAGCTCTCCCAGGTAATCTTAAATGTATTGAATAATGCCTATGATGCCGTTCAGGGGCTACCGCAAAAATGGATACAAATCGATGCAAAAGAATCTGGTCCATTCATCGAGCTTTCAATTACAGATAGCGGTGCCGGAATTCCGCCGGCTATTGCAGACAAAATAATGCAACCGTTTTTTACTACCAAAGGCCTCGGCAACGGTACCGGGCTGGGCTTAAGCATTTCAAGCGGAATCATAAATGCTCATGGCGGCGAATTGCTTTTGGATAAAAAATCCACTCATACCCGATTTATTATCCGGCTGCCTAAGGCTTAGTGGAATCGAATGATTTTTCGATGTTAACTGTTAACAGTTAAGTAATTTTTTGTCCTTTTAAGAGATTTAATTAAAAAAAAAAGATAAAGATTTACATCTTCATCTCCCATCTTGAAGTTTTTTTATGATTTGGAACTAGTCGTTCTTTTTCAACAAAAACATCACCGGCTCATCACCTAGTGCATCGATGATAACCGCAACTTCGGCACCTTCTTCAGTGCGGATGCTGTCTGCGTTAACATTTGAAATATCAATTCTTACACTGACTTCCGGCAATAAATCCGTCGGGCAAGTCATGTCTGCAGAAAATTCGTTACCAACAACTGTGTATTTTCCATCGCAACCTGGAGCCGGCATTGTAAAATCCGGAGTTGTTACATTGAAATTAACAGTTCCGTCAGCACGCAAAATAAAAGTGGCGTCAACACTGCGGGTATCAACGTCGATTGCCCGGTATTTTCCCATTTCGACCTGAGCTGCATTTACTTGAACGGCCGCTGTTAAAATTAAAGATAGTGTTAAAAATATAGATTTCATTTTGATTCTCCTAGGTAATTTGATTAGTGTGCGCCTTAAACAAGTTGTACCTTAGGTGTTAGTGAATCGTAAATAAAAAAAAAGCCCTGGCAGCAAATCTACCAGGGCTTAGGGTTTAAGAGTTATCTTTTATAGGGTGACAACTCCCAAAATTCTTAATAATTGTTTAAAATTAACCTAGCAATTTCATAGCGGCATATGGCTGCTGATTGGCTTGCGATAACACCGAAATCGCGGCGTTTTGCAACATTGTCGCAGAGGCTAAATCTGAAGATTCTTTTGCTACGTCAGCGTCCATAATGCGGGATTTGGCAGCACTCAGATTTTCGATTTTCACATCGAGACCTTGCGCGGTCGATTCTAATCGGGATTGCACCGCACCAAAACCGGCACGCATTCTCGATATTTTTTCGATGGCCGCTTCCGTGGAGTTTAAGAGCTCTCGCGCTCCGTCTTTTGAGGTAATGTCGACACTCTCCAGATTCAATTCTGAAGGTGTGACGTTGCCGTCTACTTTATAGGTGATGATGTTTTCTTTACTGCCGGTAGAGCCCACATGGAAGTCAAAAATCGGGTTAGATCCATCTAACAGATTTTTGTCACCGAATTTGGTTGTTTTACTTATACGGTCTATTTCTTCAGACAAACTTTTTGCTTCAAGTTGCAAATAGCCCCGTTCTTTGTCGCCGATGGTGTCCGACGCCGACTGCACCCCGAGTTCACGGAGACGGGTAATAATGTTTGTCATTTCTGACAAACCGCCCTCACCCACTTGAATCGCCGAGACTGCGTTAAACGCATTCGCTCTGGCTTGCCCGGTGGCTCTTATATCTGATCGCATGACTTCCGCGATCGCAAGACCTGCGGCATCGTCGGCTGCATTCACGATGCGGTTACCGGAAGCTAACGACTGCGATGCATGCGTCTGCTTCTTTGATTGTAGCGATAAGGCTCTCTGAGCCGATATCGAACTCATATTTGTTGTCACCCTTAAACCCATATACGTACCCCCTATATATAAATAGCTGTTAAATTTTTTGTCTTTGTTAACAAAAAAATAAAATTTAAAAAATGGGTTGGCGCAGGACTCACAAATGTTCGGGGTGACTGCCCAAAACATTCGTGAGTACGCCTAAAGAAGGGAATTCTGGGTTCAACATAAAGCCCTGGCCTAACCGGCAGAACCTACTTTAAGTTGAAGTGTCCGTTTATCTCTTTTCTAGCCCGCCAACGTGTACAAGATACTATTCGGACGTAGGTCTAGGAGACTTTAGCCTTTGGTCCAGTTTTTTATTTGCTAAGATTTTAGGATTTGCAAGTGCTTGAATTTATTAGTTAAAAAAAAAGAAGTAGGAATTGTTTAGGTCTGGTGTCGGCACTACAAAAGTCTGGGTATCCCGATTTAATACGGTATTTTTCTATTGAATTAGCTTGCCATTTTTTAGGTGAATCACATTTTCTGCAAGTGAAGTAACGTCTTCCTTGTCATGTGTGACGAGATAAACCGGAATGTCGAGCTGACTTAAGACTTCTTTTACCAAGAGGCGCGCTTCAGAGCGTAAATCGGTGTCGAGGGCTGCGAACGGTTCATCTAAAAGAAGAATTCGAGGGTTCGATACCAGCGCGCGCAGCAGTGCTACGCGCTGCTTTTCCCCGCCGGAAAGATTTTGCGCGCGCGTTTGGCGGCAGTTTACGAGATTAAGCTGGGAAATATATTTTTCAACCTTGTTTTGTGCAATTAACCGCGCCGCTTTCTCGGAATTCCGCGCTTTTAGAACCAGATTAATATTTTCTTCGGCGGTCAGGTGCGGAAACAGATCATAATTCTGAAAAACAACGCCAAGTCTGCGGCTTCCAATATCCAGTCCGCTGAGCAATTCGCCTTTGAATGTCCAGCTCCAGCCTTGCGGCTCATAAAGCCCGATCAGGGTTTTAAGAAAAGTTGTTTTGCCTGAACCAGAGCTGCCAAGGATGGCGGTAATGCCCTTTTCAGGGATCACCAGCTCTTTAATGTTCAGTTCAAAATCGTCCATTTTAAGGACTAAATTTTTTATATGCGACATACAACACCTTCTGGCTGAAATAGAGAATTAACATGACGAGAAACCAATAGACGAGAATATAAAAACTCATGAAGTAGGATAGCTGGAGACGATAGCTGCTCAAAAAACTTTCCGAAAACAAACCCAAAGTAGGAGTTTGAACGCCCAGCGCCTTGAGCAGCGCATACTCGGCGATAAACCCGATCGTCAGCAGGGAAACCCACAAAAAGATCTGCTGTGGAATCTGCCGCAATATTATTTCAATTATTATCTTCGATTTTGAAAGGCCGTACATTTTTGAAATCAGCAGCTGTTGCTGCAGATTTTCGATCGGCCGCTGCAAAAAAAGTTTAAAAAGCGACGGAAAAAAAAGAATACTCATGCCAAAGGTAATTTTGATAATATCAAAATTCTTTGTGAGCGGCAAAAAAAGATAAAGTGAAAAACCGATCAATACTGTTGAGGCCGAGATCAGATTATTGGCCGGAGTAAAATTTAAATTTCCGAGATAATCAAAAAGCCAAAAAAACAACATGGCGAAATTCAACAGTAGGTAAAGGAAAAGCGCCTTCGAGGTGAACAAGGTGACCTCGAGCAAATCGGCGCGGTATTCATAAATAAAATTAAAATAGCTAAACGACTTAATGAGGCCAATGGCATAGCCACCGAAGTAGACGGCTAAGTAAACTCCGATTAGCAGCAGTCCGAAAGAAGACTTAAGATACCTACCCGAACTGAACTCTGCAGGCTCGTTGTTTTGCCGGGCTTTGAGCAGAATCGTGCTACCCGCAAAAATAAGCAGCGTCTGGGTGAGGCAAAGGCTGAATGCCGCCGGCCAGTTCTGGTCGACGAATATCTTTTCATAAATCAGAACTTCAATGTTTGTGCCCCGCCCGCCGCCAACGATCAGTGGCACCGAAAAGCTGGATAGGCAAAAAATAAAAACCAGAAAAAAATTCAAAACAAGATCGGCCTTTAGCAGCGGAAAATAAATCGTACGAAAAAATCGTACCCGGCCAAGCGAAAAGACTTCGCTGATCAGCGGCAGGCCGCCCAGTTTTTCACGGGAGGCACTAACCATTAAAAGTGTGGCAAAGCCCAGGTTGATAAAAACAAACAAGACGATGATACCCAGGCTTCCCATCGGATAGGGATTAATCACCGAAAATGCAATCAAGATGGAATAGAATGCCGGAAGAATCTGCGGAATGATTAAAAGTCTCAGGGCGGTTTTCTGAAATCGATCAGTTAGTAAAAAAAGGCCCTGGCTCATCGGAATACTGAGTAAGATCACGACTGCGGCAGTCACGCCCGACTGTAAAAGCGAATTTTTGACTGCCCAGAAAATTTCCGTAAGATTAAGGTTGATCGAGAATTCGTAAAACGACAAAAATATAAAATAGGGTACCAGAAAATACAGCAGAAGTCCGAATCTCAGAATTTGCTTCGGCTTAAATTCCTTCATTCTTACGGATTTCCGACCAGGCATTTATCCATTTTTCAATTTTACTTTGATCGTAGAATTTAACCGGCAGGGTTTTGTAAACTTTGATCGCATCAAACGGGGTGGCTTCTTTTACCCGATCGATCACGGGCAGCATATAATTCTGACTCATAATTATTTTCTGTGCCTCTGGCGTCAGCAGAAAATTGACGAACATTTCTGCAGCTTCGCAGTTTTTACAGGTACTCGGGATTCCCGCAAACTCAACCTGTACAGGCAATGGCTCGGTGGTTTCAATACCCAGATATTGATCGTCTTTTTCTTCCAACAGATGATAAACCGGAGAGGTCACATATGAAAATACCAGATCGGCCTGATTATTTTTAAATAAACCATAAGAGGCCGACCAACTCGGCGAAAAGCTGTGCGCCTGTTTCATAAGGCTCTTCAGGAATTTAACCGACTCCTCATTACTTCGGGACTCAAATACCCAAACCAGAAACTGCAGCCCCGGCGAACTGGTGCGTGGGTCTTGCAAAGCTATTTTGCCTTTTAATTCGGGATTCAGCAGATCCTTCAGCGAATTCACCGAATACTTAAAATTCTTCCGGGCAATTAAAGTGAGCGGCGCCCAATCGTAAGGTACAAAACTCTTTTCATTTGCAACCTGAGCAACACTGTTGACGAATTTGACATTGCCGGTGCGATCAATGTCATTCCATTTAATTTTACCGGCCGCGCGTGCGATATCGAATTGATCAAGCCCCAGCACAACATCCGCAAGTGAACTTTCGTTCTCGAAGTTTATTTTTTGAATGGTCATCATCATGTCGGAGGTTTCAATAAATTCAATCTTAAAAATATTCTGCCGCTCAAAAAGCTCTTTAAGCTTGGGCCCCGGGCCCCATTTGGCCACAAAAGAAGATGAGGCATAAATATGAATTTTTTTATCGTCGAAACTCTTAACCTGATCACTCTTATTATAAAAAAACAGCGACAAGCCCGAAAAAATAAGTACGACAAAAATAATGAAATGTTTCATTTGATTACCACCATAGTCCGCGACGACGCCTGAAAAAATAATAATCAACACCCAAACAACGTCCGGCGCCGACCCATGCCAGCATGATATGACAGGCAATCAATAATTTAAAAAATACTTCGCGCTCAACAGGGTAAATAGTCAGATAGTTCAGGCATAAGAACATTCCCAGAATCGAAATCGGTCTGACGACATATCCAATCACATAACTTACGCCGACGGCCAGTTGAATTCCGATTATCAGAAAAGCATAAATGTGCCAGTTCGGAATTAATTGCTCGCTTAACAGAATCCGGTACCATGACGGGATCTGAGCTTTATTCAGCGCCTCAACAAAAACATCCGAGTAGCCACCCACGCCGATGACATATTGTTTCCAGTCTTTGAAAACGAGGTCGAGGTAAAAGTATCCCAGAAATATTCTCAGGAAAGACATTGGTAGTAAATGTCCGACGTATTTTATACTTTCGAAATAAGCTTGAAGCATGAATAAGGTTAACTAAACTCCGACCTTCGGACAAGCATCATTAAGAAAGCAACTGGCACATTTTGGACTTCGCGCCACACAGATGGATCGTCCATGGGCAATCAGGTAATGCGAAAGCATTATCCAATCGCTTTTTAGGCATAATTTATTGAGTAGAGTTTCAATTTTAACCGGGTCGGTGGACTTTACCCAACCCAACCGGTTGGAAAGCCGCATAACATGCGTATCAACAACCACGCCGGAAGCAATATTATAAGCATTACCAAGCACAACATTCGCCGTCTTGCGGCCCACACCCGGCAATAGATTAAGTTCTTCAAGCCGTTGGGGGACTTCACCCTTGTATTTTTTTACAAGTTCTTCGCAACAGGCCTTAATGTTCTTGGCTTTGTTTCTGAAAAAACCCGTGGATTTAATCAGGTTTTCGATTTCCAGTACCGAGGCCTTACTCATTTTAAGCGGACTGGGAAATTGTCTGAACAGTTCAGGGGTTACAATGTTTACCCGTACATCGGTACATTGGGCCGATAGAATGGTGGCAATTAATAGTTCATAGGGATTTGTGAAATTCAGGGCACAATGAGCATCGGGGTAATGTTTTTTAAGGCGTTTTAAAACGAGGTCGAACCGGACTTTGGTCTTACTTGTCGCCAAAATCGCCGATGGCTTCAACTGGACAGCCTTCCATTGCTTCTTTGCAGGCTGCTTCTTCATCCGGCGTCTCCGGTTGTTTAGAAACAAAAGCGTGACCGTCTTCATCGTGCATTGAAAAGTTTTTTGGCGCAGTCAGGACGCAG
>JANPPN010000150.1:0-2363 GCA_031428535.1 Bdellovibrio sp.
GACGGCGAAATCGAAGTCGGCGAAGACGAAGTTCAAGATTAATTAGATGAAACCAAATATTCAAGATTATCATGACTACCTTGAATTTTTGAAAGATTGGATCACCTATCTTAAGGACCGAGAACGAGGATTCAGTTTACGGAAGATAGCCAAGGAAGCCGGGATCGCTTCGGGCTATCTTCCGATGTGTTTTGGCAGAAAACGTAAACTGGCCGCAAAAACCTACGAAAAAATTAAGCCACTATTAAAACTTTCGCATAAAGAAATCCGCTACTTAGACCTACTAAGAACGATCGCCGAATCTGAAAACCCTAAAGACCGCGTACAGGCGCTTACGGAGTTACAAAAATTGAAAGATTATAAAACTGGTCACGCCTCTGAACTCGAGGTTCATCAATACTTAAGCCGCTGGTATTATGTCGCTATCCGTGAGCTCGTGAACCTGCCAGAATTTAAAAATGATCAAGCCTGGATTCAGACTCGACTTCGAGGGCGTATATCGCAAAAAGAAATTTCTGAAAGTATGCAGTTTCTATTAAATTTTGGTTTCATTATTGAAGAACAGCCCGGGAAATTTCGAGTTGCTGACAAACAATTAAGTTGCCACGAAGGCGTCTTCAAAATTTCACTCGGCGAGTTTCACCGGCAAATGCTCGATTGGGCCAAATCTTCCATTGAAGACGTAGCACGCGAGGAAAGACTGCTGCTCGGCCATACTGCTGCCATAAGTAAAGATCAGTTTAAAAAAATCCAGGAAATTCTTAAAACCGCAATTTCTGATATCGAAAGCGTGGATAATAACACACAGCAAGTTTCAGAAGTATATCATATTGAGGTAGCCGCATTTCCATTAACCAAAAAGTCTTCCGGTGGAAGCGAAAACATGGGAAAATAAATTTATGAAAAACATGGTAATAATATTTATGGCTTTGTTTATATTGCAGCTTTTCAGTTGTCAAAAAAATGAGGCCGGCGGCACCACAGCCGGAAATCCGCTGGTTAGTTTCACAATGACCGGGTCAGCCGCTGCAAGTACCGTGGCTTCCTTAAAGCCAGGTAAAAAATTTCCCCTCATAGCAATGGCACAAAATTTTGCCTTAGCCTTACCCCCGCCCGTGCTGGTCGATTCGACGTTATCAGCCGTAAGCCTCGCGGAGGCTTGGATAGTGGTAAAAGAAGTTGAATTTAAACCCGACACCTCTGGTGTCATTGGCGAAGTTGACGGAGATAGCATCAGTTTTATTGGCCCTAAGGTTGTTAATTTGATCGCTTCAAATTTCGAATCATTTGCTCAGGCTCGGGTTAATACGTCCACTTTGCGGCGGATTAAAATGCAACTTCATAATGCCGATGCGCTGCCTTCTGGCGCTCCACTGGAGCTTCAAAACAAAAGTGTTTATTGGAAAGGTTCGGTCGGCGGACGCCAATTTACTTTCGTAACAACAGAGGGTTTTGAGTTTGAACTCGGCGGACCCAATGGTGTTGTGCTCTCGGAAAATTCGAGTATTCTGCTAAGTATTCAGATTGCTAATTTATTTAAAAAAATGAACTTGAGCACGGTATCAAACGGTGCCGCCATCAGCCAAAGTAACAGGGTTCTGGCAACAAATCCGTGCCCGTTAATCAAGCCGTCAGCAGCAGACATTTACACGTGTTTTACAGAGGGCTTGAAGTCTGAATCCAATTTAGGTCGAGATGATGGCAATGACGGAGAGCTGAGTGGCGACGCCACTGTAAAGTAATTGACCAAAGCAGAGTCCTTGTAATTTTTTTTGCTTCATCTTCGTCTGCTTCCACCTTGTTGCCCCCGCATTCAACTCCGACATCGCAGTTCGATATACTTTCCGTAGTTTTCGCAAATTATGTATCCTATTCTAAAATAAAAGTTGATTGCAGACTGATTCTGAAGGCCGATCTCCAATAAAATTCTTCGGTACTTTAGGGTCAATGCACCTTTTTCCAAGGCCGCAAGAATGCTTTTCCCAATACCTTTACTTTGACGTCGCGCATACATTCGTTTTATTTCAAATGTATCATCATCGATTGGCCGAAGAGCGCCGCAGCCAACTGCCAAGTCATTCTGATAAGTCCTCAGACTGTTCTGAAGTAAAAATGACGGCGAAATAAGGCGCCTGTCCATGAAATCAAAGCATTGAATTAAAAAGTATCGACTTGATGTCCAATGTCATCTCAACTCGAATTTAAGCATATCTCCAGCACCGCAGTTCGATACTCGACTACGAAGGTGCACCAATTTTTCTAACTATATGAAATTAGTGATTAAAACCATAATGCCTACTGTTCACACAGGGGTTACGCATATGACCTGTGAACCGCTCCAGCAAGCAAAACTTACAAAAAAT
>JANPPN010000151.1:0-5206 GCA_031428535.1 Bdellovibrio sp.
ACATTTCCTTCATGGTAACTTGTGCCATGTATATCCTCTTCTTTACTAGTTTTTCCTCCGAATGACAGAGCTCGGTCGAGTGAAGATTCGGATAAATCTGTACACTCTGTAGGGCCGAGAAACCCCGTCGAACCTGCTTAAAGACAGGGCAACGAGACCAGTTGATTACTCATTCGTGTGTTATAGTGGAGAACTGAATAACATAGCGAAATAACAGAGGCAAGTCCCGAAACGAAAAGGAAAAGGTGCCAGCCACCTTTTCCTCTTTTCGGGTCGTTTACATTATGGGGCTTCAGAAATCTCCGGAAACTGCTGAGATTGAACTGAAGTAATTTCCAGATTTGTTGCAAAACCCAGCGAACTTAAAATGAGCTGGGCCTGCATGAGCGAACCAACCAAATTCTGATAAGGATTCACCTGACTGGAAGCAATCCATAAATTCGGAACTTTCGGCAAAGTGGCATTGGCATTTAATTTCAGATCTGTGCCGGATAATACCGGGGTCACATTAATACGTTCTTTTTTGATGGTGTCGACAAGCGCCGGAAACGCCCGCTTTATCTGGCGTTTCATTTTCTTCAATACAAGCCCGATGTTCTCGGTGTCTTCTGCATCTTCAGAATCGATGAAGCTCATCCATTGAGAAATCTGTCCTTCACCTTCAGCCACAGCGGGAAGAAAGCGGCCAACACAGGGCCCAAGATCATCATCGGTTGTACCGTTTAACAGGAATAAATTGGATTTGTCCGTAACAGTTGAATGATAAAGATCAAGACAAACTCCTTGCCAGGCTTTTGCTTTTTTCAATTTAGCTTTTGCACGAATATTCAAAACATCATCCGGCAATAGCGTAACCAGATCTTTTACCGGCCCCGCAAAAATAAAATTGAGGCCATGAATTGTTTTAGAGCCATTTACAAAAATATGAGTGAGTTTTGGCTTTTCAGAATCCAGGCCTTCGAAGCCAAATTTCGTAACGATCGACTTTTTCTGAATCTGGGCATCGAGAGTCTGTGCAAGATTTTGCGCCCATAGGTGAGGCTCTTGCGCAAGAACCAGCTCTTCCTTACTCAAAAAGTAAGACAGTTGTTCGTAAAATTCAGGCGATTTTTCCCCGAAGCCGACGAATTTTTTAAATCCACTGGACTCGTAAGTTTCAATTGTATTAGGAATAGTTGCGCCCGCCAGCGTGATTCCGACGAGTTCTTCCAGAAAAGTCAGGGCTTTTGCTGAATACTCCGTTGCCGGAAAGTACCTTAATCCATTATTGATCGGAATCTGGTTAATTTGCGCCGGATGATTCCCGCCACCGGTAATTTCCTGGGCTTCAAGAACAAGAATGTTATCCGTTTCCTGGCTCAGTTTTTTCGCGATGGTTAATCCGGTGAGGCCGCTTCCAATGATGATGTAGTCGTAGATGTGCATAACACTACGTTCTCTTCGCTAAGCTTAAGTTGCAAGTGAATCTGTGAAAAAAATTAACTGACGCATTTAATCACAAAGCGCAGAACGGCTCTGACCAGTGGTTTCAGCCACTGTTGATTATCCAAAAATTCCGCAATCGACGGAGAAACTTTGTAATACAACAAAATAAATTTTCGACCGAGGAAAGAATTTTTTAAAACATGATCACGATAGTAGCGCAGATATTGAACTTCGTAGGCCACGGGTGCTTCAAATGCCGATGTTGCAACGAAACACCGGCTTCGCTTTTTTCGGGCAGCGGCAATAAATGTTTTAACAATTTCAGGGTGTTTTGCCTGTTTAACGAAAAGCGCGGCCTTTTTCATGATGTCGGGGTAAACCGGCGTGTAATTAACGAACCTGGCCAATTGAGATGCAACATGTTTCTGGCGTGCCGAGTATTGATTGCTAGAATCGTAAATCCGCAGCAGATCCCAATAAGCGCCGACAATAATGGTGAGTTCCGCAGTTTTGGCAGACTCTTTAAGTGACTCCGGTGTTAAGTGCCCCGGCTTAAGATCGAAAGTCAGCTCGAGCACTTTTAGGTATTTTTCGTATGATACGGCGGCTTCGGAATAAAGCTTATTCGACATCAGGGCATGCCCTTTTTTAACCAGCGATACGCGCGATTGCCAAAGGCGTTTTTTTCGATCCTCGCCGGCCCGCTCTTGCGCTAAAAGCAGACCACCAGAGCCGAAAGCTTTTTTTCTAAGGTCATTCAAACACGATTTGCACATTTCATCTTTTACGTCAAAACTGGGATCAATCTTGCGAACGCGATCACGAAGCGCAAGCTCTACGGGGTAGATTTCAATAACGTTTAATGAACAATTCGGACATTCAGCCATGTAGCACTATTATTTTACAACAAATTAAGCGGGTCAATGTCTACAATGACTTTCGTCTGACTTGGGACCCATTTTGAATTGCCGACGATTTTTCGTATAAACTGATTTAGCATTTTGTGCTGCGCGCTCTTTAAGAGAATGTGATAGCGAAACTGATTCCTGAGCTTCGCTATCGGTGCCGCCGCCGGCCCCAGCACTTCAATTTCCGCAAACACCGGAAATCGTTCGATTAATTGTTGCGCTCTCATTGTCAGTATTTCAGCCGTAGCTTTTACTTTAGCAAGATCCATCGACTGAATACGGATTGAGGTTAATTTATGAAATGGTGGATAATTGAGCTGGTTTCGGTTATTGAGTTCCGACTGCACAAACCCGGCAAAGTCGTGATTTTTCGAAAACATAATGCTTTCATGTTCGGTATTGTAAGTCTGGATAATAACTTTTCCGGGGCTCTCGTTGTCTTTCACGTGCCGGCCCGAGCGACCGCTCATCTGTGTTATGAGTTGAAAACTTTTTTCCGCTGCCCTGAAATCAGGAAGATTAAAGCTGATGTCGGCAAGTAGTAATCCAACCAGTTTTAGATTGGGAAAATCCAGGCCTTTGGCAATCATCTGGGTTCCGATCAAGATGTCGATTTCGGAAGCTTCCATTTTTTTTACCAGTTCTTCCATATCAAAACGGGAAGTTACTTCGTCGCGATCGGCGCGCGCAATAATTTTTTCAGGGAATAGGCGGCGCAGGTCGGTTTCAACTTTTTCGGTACCTAAACCGAGATTAACGTATTCGCCTTGTTTGCAATCGGAGCACTTGATTTTAAAATTCTCATGGTAGTCGCAATAGTGGCAGACGAGGTGGATATTGGCGTGCAAAGTTAAACTGATATCACAGTTGGGGCATTCCTTCGTGTGGCCGCAATCAGGACAAAAAACAGATTGTGCCACGCCTCTGCGATTGAGCAGCAGTGCCACTTGCGATTTATTTTCGAGACTGCTTTTCATTTCATTATAGAGTTTTTGCGAAAGCCAGCTGGGTTTTTCGGGGCTTTGTTTTTCGAGGTCTTTTTCAAGCCGCATATCAACGACTTCGATGTCGGGGAGCGGCCGGTTGTTTACACGGTTTTTTATTTTATGGAGCATGAACTTTTTGTCGATGGCATTTTTCCAGGATTCGAGGCTGGGAGTTGCTGAACCCAGCACCACCGGGCAGGCATGAAAATGCCCGAGCATAACGGCGCAGTCGCGTCCGTTGTACTTGAGTTTTTCATCCTGCTTATAGCTGGATTCATGTTCTTCATCGATGACAAGCAAGCCGATATTATCGATCGGGCAGAAAACGGCCGATCTGGCGCCAATGAGAATGTTCTTGCGGCCCTCAACGATATCCCACCATTGCGTTGTTCGTTCGCGATCGGTTAATTGTGAATGCAGTACTGCAATCTGATCTCCGAATCTTTCGGCAAAGCGGTGGATCAGCTGCGGCGTTAATGAAATTTCCGGCAAAAGAAATAGCCCGCGCTTGCCTTCATTGAGGGTTTTTTCAAAGAGTTCTAGGTAGACCTCAGTTTTGCCCGAGCCGGTTACACCGTGAATTAAATGGGTGGAAAATCCTTTGATATTATGAATTGAATCCACACAGAGCTGCTGTTCAGAATTGAGCGCATGCTGCGTTTTTCGTTGAACCTCGGGCACAACTGAAGGCCGAAGGCTTTTTCTGACGTGCTTCGGTTTTTCAAGGGGCGGGAAACAAAGTTGAACAACCTGGCCTAAGGGGTGAATGTAATATCCTGAAAGCCATTCAAGCCATTTAAGATGGGTGTCGGATAATGCCGGTAGTTCCGAATTTACCGATGTAATCGGTTTAAGTTCGAACTTCGGAATTTCGGTTACTGTACCGATAACCACGCCCGAAGCTGATCGTGTTCCGAGTGGAACTGTCACAACATCACCGCGCTTCACAGTGAAGGCGGGGTTTGGAAGGTAGCTTAGATTTTCAGGCAGAGGCGCATCAACTGCAACAATTACAGTTTCGCACTCGATCACCGAAACCTCTTATAAAACTCTTCGATTTTTAGGCCCAGGGCGCCTTTGCCGGCAAGATTCATTTCTGAAGGCTGATCCAGCGTCTGAGGATAAAAGTTTTTAATTGTAGCGCCGGTTTTAGTAGAAACTTTGGTAACTTTGATGATGGCACCTTTGTCGGCCCAAGCAACAAATTTAAGATCAGGATATTCAAGCTTCCCATAAGTTTTATAGTCAGAAAATTCAACTTCAGCTTCTGTGGGAAAACGTATTTTGTTCAGATGAAAGTAATCCTGATCAAACCAGAACTGCGGTGAAAGCGCCCGCTCAGTTGAGGGGTCTCCGATGGCAAAACTGATTGTGCCGCTCGCACGCGACAATCTTACCCGATTCGAAATTCCGAGTTCTTTGAAGTAATTCAGATAGGAATCGATTGATTTAACGGCCAGGAATTTTTCGATTACCTCGCGCGAGGCTTCGGTAATAACACGATTTTTTCCGACGATCTGAGTTCGTTTTTTGTTGTTATATAAATAATTCAGCTTAAAAATATCTTTCAGTTCACCGACTCCGGTGGCGGTGAGTTTCAGATTTTTATCGCCTTCGATCAGCCATTCTTCTTTAATAACGTAATCGACAGTTCCTTCGCGGAAGATAACATTTTGTTCGATAGCCACGATTGTCGTGCCCGCAAGCGCCGTGGATTTCTTTAAAACCGTCTCGAGAGGCAATATATAGGCCTCCGCAAAAGCGGAGTAGAGCTGGACTATCGTCAAGACTGGTAAAAGGAGATATATTTTCATGAGCTAAAATATATCATAATGAGACAGGAAGTTGAGTAATTTAAGAACGAACTAACAGAATGTGTTAATATGA
>JANPPN010000152.1:0-40442 GCA_031428535.1 Bdellovibrio sp.
GCCTGAAACACGCTGATAATCAAACCGATAACCAATGTGCTTAACAATAGCGGAGCCGATAGCATCGCCAAAGTTTTTAAAGCGTCCTGGCCAAGATGTATGACAATTTCTTCGCTCATTAAAGTAACCCCTCTATTGCGATATTTATCCGAAACTTCTGACCATCGAACCGATTAGTAAAGTCCAGCCATCAACCAGTACAAACAACATTATTTTAAACGGCAGCGAAATCACGATCGGTGGAACCATCATCATACCCATTGCCATTAAGACACTGGCCGCAAGGATATCGATTATTAAAAATGGTAAAAATATTATAAAACCGATCATAAAAGAAGTTTTCAGCTCAGAAACAATAAACGCCGGCACCAGAACAATCGTGGGCACATCGGCCCGCGTTTTTGGCTTTTCAACTTTGGCCAGTTTTACGAATAGCGCAAGGTCTTGATCGCGCGTTTGCGTGAACATAAACCGGCGAAGCGGTACTAGCGCATTTTCAAGCGCCTGTTCCTGCCCGAGATTGCCACTTAGATACGGCTGCATGGCTTTTTGGTTAATTTCGGTGAATGCCGGCCCCATTACAAAGAAAGTCAGAAACAGTGACAAACCTACCAGCAACTGGTTCGGCGGCAACTGTTGCACGCCCATGGCCTGCCGTAAAAAAGAAAGCACGATCAGAATTCGGGTAAAACCGGTCATCATGATCAGAATTGCGGGCGCTAGGGTAAGTACTGTCAGCACTAATACCATTTTAATGGCATTGACCACTTCGGTCGGGTTCTGCGTTGTCTTAAAGCCCATATTCAAAGTTGGCAGCGTGACCTGGCTATAGGCCCACGAGCCGAACAACAGAATAAAGAGCGGCGCCAGAATTCTGAATAGTTTCACGAAAAACTCCGCATTGATTTTATTTTTTTGCTGACCGTATCTGTAACTCCTGCAAAAGAAAACTCTTCATCAAGTTCATCCGTGATTTTTTCAGTTTGACCGGCCGTTTTTTTCATTGATTCCGAAAATGTTTTCGGCATATCAGCCGGCACTTCATCATCAATAAGCGAGAGTGATTTAATCATTGAAATGTTAGTGTCGGTGATCCCGATTAGCATTGACTCGCCGGCAACATGAACGATGGCCAGGCTCTTTTTCGGACCGAGATAATGCTGAGTTAACACCTTGATCTGCATACTCGATTTATTGATGGTGTTTGAAGTTTTATACTTACGGACGTAATAATAGCTAGCCGCTAACAGAATCATTACGATCGCGGCCGAGCCTAAAGCTTTCGTCATCGGATTATTCACTTCAGCGGTTTTAGTCTCGGCTGCAAGGGCCAGCGGAATCTGATCTTCAGCTAATTTAACTGTTTCTGTCGTCGTTATTGGCACCGGTGCGATATTCTCTGTTACTTCGACCGGAGCTTCAGTTGCGGGAGCTGCAACTTCTTCACCGTACGAAAGTACCGAGAGCACCAGAACAAGTGCTGTCATTAATAAGTTCTTCATCATTTTAAATGCTCAATTCTTTCAGATGGCGAAATGATGTCGGTCAATCGTACACCGAATTTTTCATTCACGACCACGGCTTCACCCCGTGCAATCAATTTGTCGTTGACCAGCACTTCCATCGGTTCACCCGCCAGCTTCATCAATTCGATGACTGAGCCCTGGGTTAAATTCAGTAAATCGCTGACCGGCATTTTGGTGCGGCCAAGTTCAACCGTGACCTTCAATGGAATGTCCAGAATCAAATCCAGATTCCGGTCTTTTACCGCCGAGTGCGACGAAACTTCACTGCTTTCGAGGTTTTCATTCAATTGATCTGCAATTTTGTCCATTGGATCTGCTGCCATAATTCTCCCTTACTTTTCTATAGTCCGCGTAATTTGCATTGCTACCGTGCCGTGATGTACTCCATAGTAGCCCTTAAACTTTTTAACATTTTCAACTTGAACGTCTAATTCGCCCGAAGAATCCTGTGTCAGCGAAATGACATCGCCGATTTTAAGGTTCATAAGATCTTTCAGCTTTATCTCCGTTTCTCCGAGATTTACTTTGATGTCGACATCTGTATCGAGAAGCTGCTCTTTAATAATCGAGGTCCAGAGCTTTTTATCTGTCTGATCCGACTCCACCTGGAAGCCCGTTGAAAGCTTCTGTTTTATCGGTTCAATTGTCGAATAAGGTATAACAATAGAAATCGTTCCTGAAGCCTGTTCCAGCTCGACGTCAAAAGTAGAGGCAATCACCACATCTGTCGGCGGCACGATTCCTACAAACTGCGGATTGATTTCAGTTCGCTGAAATGAACAGTCAATTTTTTCGATCGTTGACCACGAAATTTCGAGATCATTGATGGCAAGCTCCACGACTTTTTTTACGATTTGCAGTTCAATCGGTGTAAATTCTTTTCCGTCAAGTTTGGCATAAGGCCGGTCTGCCCCACCGAAAAAAGAATCCACCAGCGCATACGCCAGCTTGGCCTCAATTACAAATAGTGCCGAACCACGCAAATTGTTAAAGCGCAGTACGCTCATACAAGTTGGAATCGGTAAAGTGTTGATGAACTCGCCGAATTTAAGAAATTCGGTCGACGTCAGAGTTATCGAAGCAATTTTTCGCAATGAACCGGAGAGCGAAACCCGGAAAGAACGCATGAACTTCTCGTAGATAACTTCAAGCTGCGGCAACCGACCGCGGATAATTCTGTCTTGGCTCGTCAGATCGTAAGTGATAACATTTTTTTCAACGTTGCCGCCGTTGATACTCTTAACGTTGTTATTGCCGCCGCCAGAGTTGGAGTCACCCGTCGGAACTTCACCTTCGGTTACCGCCGCCAGTAGGGCATCAACTTCACTTTGGGATAAAATCTGATTCACGATAGCCCCTTTGCTTTTAAAAAATCAGTAGTCAAAGATCAGTTGTAAATAAGCTCGGTAAAGTAAACATTAATAATCTTACCCTTACTCAGAAATGAATTAATGTTGTCTTTAATTTCGTTTCTCAGGGCGTCCTTACCCTCTTTAGCAGAAACTTCGTCGTAACTTTTACTTGAGAGAATAATAATGATGAAATCGCGGATCTGCGCTTTGCGATTTTCGATTTCCTGGATGACTTCCTGGCCTTTAATCTCGAGTTCCATGTTGACCTTAAGAACTTTACGGCCTTTTGAGCCGGCCAGATTAACGATAAACGTTTCAAGTGGAATCACTTTACCAACTTCATCCGAAGACTTTGTGCTCTCAACCACCTGAGTTGCATTCTCGCCTTCGATAACCTTCTCTATACCTGGCTTGGCCTCTTCGATTTTCCGGCCTTTCCAGATCATGAAACCGACAAAGGCCACAACCAACATATTGACGACGACAAGACCGATCAATAAAAAGGGTTTGGAATCAGCGATCGGGTTTTTTGCGGCCGCTGACGGATCGGCGATTGCTTCTTTTTCTTCGGCCAAATTTATCCTCCTTGATAACAGCTTTAAGCCACAGGCACTTCAATATATTTTTATACGAAGCAACAGCAGTGCCATATGAACTTTAGTCCGGAGGAAATTGTTTTTCGGACCCTATGTCAAAAAAATGGATTCTGGCAGTCAGGTCTAGGAAAGAATAGACCACAAAGTTGACGAGTCCTGTTGATTTTTTGTCGGCCACAGGACTGGGCCTTCGTCAGGCTGCCTAAGAATAATATTCGGGCTCGGTATCAATATTTACTTCACCCAGGTCGTCTTTTTCAACCGATTCCCACTCGTTTTCAATGAGCGTCGAAACTTCGAGATTTTTCAGATTCTCATCTTCATCGATCAACTGATAAAGTAATTGAATGAGATCGTCTGTTGTGACGATCCCGACCAGATCTTCATTGTGAGAAACCAGCATCGACGAAATTTTGAATTTCAGCATCTGCGCGATTACTTTCTTTACGTTTTCATCACGCTTAATGATTCTGACTCTCGGGCTCATCGCTTCTTTTATTTTAGTTTGTTTGTTTAATGTTTTTGCCACATCTGTCGCACTAATAATCCCCGCTAATTCATTGAACGAATCCACAACCGGAAGATGACGGATATTATTTTCGGCCATAAGATTTTCCGCATCGGTGACTTCTTTCTCCTCCGAGATCGAGATCAACTGGGAAGACATTACAGCCCTTGTTAAAAATGTCATGAGAGCCTCCGTTTCTTTAGCTCTCAATCTATTCGTTTATTTTTGCACCTAAGAGAATGTGCCATGAAGAAAATGCAACACATCCTAAACAGGACTTTAGTCGTTAAACGGGAAAATTTATAATTTCCGAAATAAATTTTTCAACCAGCACCGCGTTTCCGGCCACAATGCTTTTCGCAAAAGGATTATGTGGGCCGCCATCAAAGGTTTTAATAACGCCACCGGCCTCTTCTATTAAAAGCTGGCCGGCAGCTGTATCCCAGGGTTTCAGATTTTTCTCCCAGAACAGATCGAATATGCCGGATGAAACACATGCAAGGTCGTAAGCCGCAGCACCAGTGCGCCGTACTCCGCGCGCCTATTTGACCAGCATTGAAAAAATCCGAATCTGGTCATTCATAAATTCGGGTTCGGCGGCAAAAAATCCGGTCGCAAGCAGGGCGTTTGAAAAATCTGTCGTTTTAGAAACCGAAATTAATTTACCATCACAAAACGCGCCTTTTCCTCTTTGCGCAACCCAGGTCTGACCGAGCTTAGGCATATCGATAATTCCAAGCTCCAAAACCCCATCAACTTCGAGCGCAAGTGAAATGCAGAAAATCGGAAATTGATGAATATAATTGGTTGTTCCGTCAAGCGGATCCAGAATCCACCTAGCACCACGAAAGTCTGCCTTAAGTTCGGCATTGTCGTTGTAAGCCTGCTCTTCTCCGAGGAACGAAACGTCTGGGCAATGTTTAGCTAAGAACTCCTGCATCAGCTTTTCACACTCACGATCGGCCTCGCTGACCAAGCCTTCCTTTTCCTTTGTATCAATATGGCGAATTTTACCAAAATATCCCAATAAACAGGCTCGACCTAACTCAACGGCTTCTAAAGCGGCTTCATACCTAGACTTTTTCATTTTTTTTTACCTCGAATTGACCATTTTTTTGTCTATAGGTTACAATAAGTACTATAGATTAACTTTTAATCTTTGTGAGGTCTTCATGAGTCAAAAAACAGATAATTTAATAAAGCTGGCATTGGTCTTGTTCGTTTCATTGCTTTCATTCTCAATTGGAACCTATGTCGGAAAAAAATATTCGGATAACCAGCATAAACTGGCGATGCTGGAGCCGAAAAAAGAACTGCCACTTCCAAAATCGGAAGAATTTGCCTCTGATGCGGCAGAACTTAATCGGGCTCACGGCCTGCTTGAAACCGAAAATATGACATCGCAACAGAAACCCGTTGCCCTGACTGATTCAGAAGTGGCGAAAATTGCCGAAGAATTTGCGGCCGAAGATACAAGTGTCGATGAAAAACTTGTGGCAACTCTTGATTCTCAGGAAATCGATATGAAATCGAATACGGTTATTAAGCCGGTAGTAAAAACCGTGCCGAAACAGATCGTCACAACAACTCCGGCCCCTGTCCGACCCTCGGCTGCTGCGGTTGAAGAGCGGATTCCTGCCAGCATCAATACAAAGAAAGAAATTTCTCCGATTCATTTCACGGTACAGATCGGCTCTTATCCAACTCAGACTGAAGCTGAAAAAATGACTAAAGAGTTACAGGGCAAAGGCTTTAAAACCACTTTCGTTCCTGTAAACCTTAACGGCCAAACTTGGTTCCGTGTCAATGTCGGCTTATTCGGCACCGTCAAAGAAGCTCAGGATTACAAAAAAGAATTTCTTGAAAAAACCAAACTGACTTCCGCAATCGTACAAAGAGTTCTTTAACAATTAAGTTAGTCCTTAAGCGTCAAGCCTTGCAGATATTTCTCTCGAAAATATCTGCATTTGTGGGTAATCCTAAAGCCCTTATGACCTCCATCGAAAATCTGACCAGCCAACTCAATCCCGAACAAAAACGAGCCGTCGAAACGATCGATGGGCCTGTTCTTATTTTAGCCGGCGCCGGCTCCGGAAAAACCAGGGTGCTAACGCATCGGATGGCTAATATTATCGCCAGAGGCTACGCTTCAACCGATGAAATTCTCTGTGTCACATTTACAAATAAAGCCGCCAAAGAAATGGAACACCGGATTTTCAAACTGCTCTCTGATCTCAGAGTGCCGGTCACTCGTGAACTCTGGGTAAATACCTTTCACTCGTTCTGCGTGCGGATTCTGCGCACTCATGTAGAACTCTTAGGTTACAAACGACCTTTTACAATTTATGATTCCGGCGACCAACTGGCGCTGATCAAACGGGTGATGAACGCTCTGAATATCAACGACAAAATGTTTCCGCCGAAAAATTTTCAGTCGCGAATCAGCAATGCAAAAATGCTCGGCCTCGGCCCTGAAAATTTGCAGGGTGGGGCAGGCAAAACCAAAGTTGATCCAAAAACTCTCGAAGTCTATTCGCGCTATGAAGAAGAAATGAAACGGGCCAATGCTTTTGATTTTGACGATCTTTTACTGAAGACATATGAGCTCTTTCGGATGTACCCCGTTGTTCTTGAGCAGTATCAGAATAAATTCCGCTACATCATGGTTGATGAATATCAAGACACTAACCATATTCAATATTTACTCGTGCAGATGCTGGCCAAAGCTCATCGCAACCTTTGCGTTGTCGGAGACGAAGACCAGTCTATTTATTCTTGGCGCGGGGCCGACATCTCAAACATTCTTGATTTCGAAAAAGATTTTCCGGAAGCCGCTATCGTCAAACTTGAAGAAAACTACCGATCGTCTGCAAATATTGTCGGTGCCGCCACCAAGCTGATTGCCAACAACACTCAGCGAAAAGAGAAAACTCTTTTTACCAGCAATGCGGCCGGCTCACTGATTCAGATCCGTGAGGAACGCAATGAGTATGATGAAGCCCGCTTTGTTGCAAAAACAATTCAGGGCATGATTTCGTCGGGCAGCTACGAACTGAACGATTACGCCATTTTTTACCGGACCAATGCTCAGTCGCGGGTGCTTGAAGAACAACTCCGCACCATCGCACTGCCTTATCGGCTGATCGGTGGCATAAGATTCTACGAGCGGGCCGAAGTTAAAGATGTCCTTTCTTATTTGCGCCTGTCCCAGAACTTCAGCGATGACATCGCATTAAAGCGGATCGTTAATGTTCCCGCCCGTGGAATAGGTAAAACCACGGTTGAAACTCTCGAAGCTAAAGCCAGCGAACTGAGAATTTCGCTTTATGATGCGATCCTACTGACTGTGAATGAACGGGTTTTCAATGCCGGCACCACATCTAAGCTGCGCCGCTTTTACGATTTAATCAATGATCTGCACTCACAGCAGGTTTCGTTTAAACTTTCAGAATTTTATTCAATCGTACTTGAAAAAACCGAGTACGTTGAAGTTCTGAAAAAAGAAGATTCGCCTGAAGCCGAAGCCCGAATTGCCAATCTTGAAGAACTCGATAATGCGATCGCTCAGTTCGAAGAAGAACGCGGCGACGAGGCCACTCTTTCAAACTACCTTGAAGAACTGACGCTGGCATCTGACCTCGATAAGGCCGACACCACCACCAGCGCTATTACCATGATGACAATGCATATTTCTAAAGGCCTTGAATACCCATACGTTTTTATTATCGGTTGCGAAGAAAATCTGTTCCCCTCTTCACGCGGTGACGAAGAAAATGCCGAAGACATGGAAGAAGAACGCAGGCTCGCTTACGTCGGCATGACCCGCGCACGCGAAAAGCTCTGGATGACTCACGCTAAAATCCGACGCGTCTGGGGGCAGGAACAAATGAACCCGCCGTCGCGTTTCCTGCGCGAAATTCCGAAAGAACTTACGCAGTTTTCTTCCGCCAGCGGCAGCTCACTGCAAACTCCCCGCTTTATGGCGAACATCAGCCGCGGTCAGGATTTTAACGAGTACGCTCAACCAAGTTTTTCAGACGACGATTACTCGCAGGTGACGCCGCAGGTTTCACGCGGCAGCGGCTATGATAAAGGCCAACGCGTACGTCATCCCACATTCGGGGTGGGTTCTATTTTTTCAACTGAAGGCGCCGGCGACTCGCTCAAAATCAGCGTGCTCTTTCAGGATAACACCATCAAGAAATTTGTTGCGAAGTATGCCCGCCTAGAAAAAGTTTAACCCTGATGCAGCAGGCATTGGGTTTTATTTTTGTATTGCTTGCGGGTGTCGGTTTCGGTTTCTTGGGAATTTTCGGCAGGCTTGCTTTTCAAAGCGGCCTCAGTGTCGGCGAACTTCTGACGTTCCGATTTGCGCTTGCCGCACTTATTTTATTTATCGGTTTACTGGTCTTTAATCCGAAATTGCTCAAAATAAATATTAAACAACTAGGTATTTCTGCGGGCCTCGGAGTTTTCGGCTATGCGGTTTTTTCAACTTTATATTTTAAATCAATTGAAGGCATTTCAATTGCTCTTGCTGCTTTGTTGCTTTTCACTTTCCCGATTTTTGTAAGTCTCGGCGCCCATTATATTCTTAAAGAACGGATGCCAAAAAGGCAGATTCTCAGTCTTATTCTGGCCTGCGCAGGATTAGCCGTTTTGCTGTGGGGCCCGTTGGTGGTGCATTCGCTTTCCTCCGTCATATTTGCAATTTCTGCGGCCTTAGCCTATTCGGTTTATGTTCTCGTCAGCGGCAGATACCAAAAAAATGTCCCGCCTTTCACTTCTAGCCTTTACGTTATAATTTCTGCTGGCGTTGCACTTTTTATTTTTCATCAACCTAGCTTTGCGCGGATTCCCCAACTAACCACGCAGCAATATCTTATTATTCTGGGTATTGCAGTCGTCTCGACGATCGGTCCACTGACATTATTTCTGGCCGGATTACAAAAGCTTTCAAGTGCTAAGGCTTCAATTATCGTGATGATTGAACCCGTCGTAGCGGCGGTTGCGGCGTGGTTGCTGCTAGGTGAACTATTGACGGTTCAACAGTCATTGGGTGGCGGAATTGTTTTGCTGGCACTTTTTCTGAACACCCTCAAATAGCATGTCTCATTCTGAGGCGATAATCTTTTTAGTGGACGCGGACAATTTTGAGCATCCACTGCCTAAAATCAGCCCAATCGGCCCCGCGATTGTGCACAAACCTTGCACTTCTGTACCTTATGAAGTTTATCCTCCTTGCCCTCTTATTGTTAGGCCAACATTCTGACGCACAAATCAAGTGCGAAGCTATGTTCAATCACAAGCTTCTTATCGAATTTCAAACGAGTCCCTTTGATTTATTCAAAGAGCGCGCAGACGCAATTGGGGTTTCGCACCTGAGTTTTGAAAAGAGCCCGACTGAGCGATTGAAGCTGGCGTTTGATTTAATTAAAAAGTGTGCCGTTACAGTCGAAGAATCCCACGTTTTCAGTTGGTTCGGCTTGAAGAAAAGACCTGTTATGAAATTTTCAATCCACGGCAATAGCTACGTCAATACTCTGAGCCGCAGTTTGTACGACAAATATGGAGTGCAACTGGTGTATGATCCCACCGTCGTAAAAAATTCCACGAAAGGTGCTTATCAACCTAATAAAAAAATACTTTTCGTTTCGGAGTTCACGGCCGCAACCGGCGAGCCGGACTTAACATTACTCCACGAGATTCGCCATGCCGCAATGACTTCCAAAGAAAAAGCCGGAAAGCCGGCCCTAATTAATGGAATGGCCGCAAAATGGGCTCCTCGTTGGCCTTGGGGAGCAAAATCAGAATCGTCGTATAAAAGTTACTTCAGCCTTCAGGAAGTAGCTACCTGGTTTCAGGGATTCAAATATCAACTTCTAACATTGAATCAACTCGCCCGCTCAAACAGACTCTCCGCGAAAAAAGCTCAGGAGTTGATAGATAAAATTGATTTCGACGCTCTTGAGGTTATTAATGATTCACTTTCTCTGGTAGATTACGAAATCAGCTACTATAAACGCGGTCCCAAAAGACTAACTGGATACAATGAAAGTAGAGGCATCCAATTCGTCGACATAAATCTTACACATTTTTTCGGTCATATGGTCCCGTTGGAGTTTGTAAAAAAATACTTACAGAGCCGAACTGAAATCAAAGGCCAGGATTTAGAAATTTTCTTCAAGTCAAAGGCCGGAAAAATAGTTTTAAACGAAATTGTCATCGAGTATCTCGATGCACTCAAAAGTGAAATTATTGGCTATCGAAATTTCATTTTAGGAAGTCGCCAGATTTTAGTCGAAACGACGAATCAGATCATTTTCAGCGAAGCTCAAAATCAACCGATCGCAAGTTTGAAGCCTCTTTTTGAACTATTAGGAAAAACATCCGAATTTGAACGCGTAAGAAAAACTCATCCTAATCGCATATCAGATTTTTCAAGTCTTTCTCCGCAAGGACTTGATTTTACTAAACTTAAAACTTCTGATTTTAAATTTGAAGAAAAACACTTCGACACCGGTAAAATTTCCGCAGAAAATATAAGAGCTGTACAAATGTACATTTGGTCAAAGTTTCACTATGAGCCATATATGAAATTTGAATACGAAGTTTTGGTCGCAGGGCATAGTAGAATACTGATTATTGAAGGGGTGGGCAGTTCGCAGATTGATTCGACGAAATTGTTGGCGCAACTGGCCGATTTCGATATTAAATTTAAATCGATGAGAGTATCGATTTTAAAAACCGAAAATATCAAAGGCTCCGAAGTGATGGACTTCACTGAAATGACGACCGCGGAAACCACTGCGCGAAATCTGTTCCGAATTTTAGAATTGTTGCACTGAATGCCAAATTAAAAAAATTGCGATAGTTTAAATATTTTTAGAATTTTTCAGAATTTCCCACCCTGAACCATAGCCGCATGATTGTTGACGCCATTAAGTAAAACCATCTGATTCATTACCGGAATGCCGTTATCAACAAATTTTTCAACAGCCAGTGCAGCCACTACCGTGAGTACTTTCGGGTGATTAAAATGCGACATCAGAAAAACGGGCTTGGCTTGGCTTTTCTTATTACCTTGATCAGGTCATCTGTAACTCGCATAGGAGCAACAGCCGGCATTCGTGTACCGATGCGGATGATCTCAACATGTTCGATATTCCGTAGTTCCGTTAAAACCCGCTCAAGTTGGACATCCGACACGGTTAAAGAATCTCCGCCCGATAATATCACTTCACGGATTCTGGGGGTTTTCTTTATGTATGCAATGGCGGTATCAAATTCACTCTGTTTGATAAAAGCCTGATCGCTGCCGGTAAAATGTTTGCGGGTACAGTAGCGGCTGTAAACTCTGAAATAACTTAAATTCTGGCAGGAGCTTTAAATTCTCCTAGATGGCGTGCTGTACTCACCGCAGAAATAAACTTATCATGCAATGGATTTAGCAGAAGATTATATTCTTCCGGAATCATAATAGATGGTATTGCAATCGCAAGTGGGCCCTCTAGTTGAAAAAGATTCAATTCAGAAAATTCTCTGCTTACGGCCACTGCTGGTTCAGAACCCCAGCCCGACGGGAGTTGAGAAACATTGAATTTTACTAATTGGTCATCTGGAATTTCAATAGTAAATTTATGATAAGAAAATCCTGAAACAGAAAGGCCGTTGTGAGCAAGCCACTCCATAGTTGCTAGAGCCAAGTTCGCAGAGCAATAAACGATTTTTCTTCCTTTATGATTCCATCTACCAGCCGTATATAGACCACCATCCCCGCTAAATACATCGGGAATTTCTTTTTTTTTATGTACTCGATAAAAAATTGCCATTATCCGTAAACACCGTGCTCAATTTGCAACAACGCTTCTTCAACAAGCCTGTGCCCCACCTCTGTGTCCAAAAGGTCCATCGGTCTTTGTTTGCCCAAAGAAGGAATTTTCCTCGACAGCCAAGCTAACGCTTCGGCCTTATCTCCGATAACTTTAAAAGCTAACCGAGTGACACGAGCTAGTCTCAGAAATTTTTCACTCATCTCACTATTTAATTTTGTACGAGTTCTTTTTCTCTTAAAAAAAGTCGTCGCATTTATATCTAAAACCTCAAGCGTTTCCTTAGTAGGAAACTCATTGGACTTCAAAAACACCTCAACCTGAGAAGGAAACAAACCTTTGCGAATGGCTTCAATCTCTGCAGCTGGGTTTTCTAATAAATGAAACAATGCCTGTTCTTTACTCATACGCGCCTCCAGCACTCTTTCATTATCGGTACATTTTCGTACTTTTTCAAGTACAATTATGTATATCTTATAGGTGTTTGATTTTGCTTAATAAAAACAAATTTTTTGAATTTTTGAGATTTTCCCACTCGGGCAGATAGTCTTCAAAATCAACTGGCTTGATAATTGAGGCCGGCTCCGGGTTCAGATATTCAGATTCAACCCCGTCCCAACCGGTGAATTTTCTGCCCCCAGCAGAAACTTCGGTTTCAAACTTCGGCACGTAATAAGCCTTGCCCCCGCCATCCGGAATGTCTACCGAAAGCGTCGGCATAGCCAGCCCCGACAAATGCCCCCAGAGTTGTTTCTGAATTTCAAGTGAGTCTTCGATACTGGTTCGCAGGTGATCCGTACCGATGGAAGGATCGCACTGAAACATGTAATAGGGTTTTGCACGCAAATACAAAAGCCGGCGCGAGAGCGCCTGAACCACGGCCGCATGATTGTTGACGCCGTTAAGTAAAACCATCTGGTTCATTACCGGAATGCCGTTATCAACAAACTTCTCAACCGCAAGTGCGGCCTCAGTGGTGAGTTCTTTCGGATGATTAAAATGGGTCATCAGAAAAACGGGTTTGGCTTTTTTTATCACCTTGATCAGGTCATCTGTAACTCGCATAGGTGCAACAACCGGCATTCGTGTGCCAATACGGATAATTTCGACATGTTCAATATTCCGCAGTTCCGCTAAAACCCGCTCAAGTTGGGCATCCGACACTGTTAAAGGATCTCCGCCCGATAGTATCACTTCGCGGATTCCGGTGGTCTTTTTAATGTACGCAATAGCGGCATCAAATTCACTCTGCTTGATAAAAGCCTGATCGCTGCCGGTAAAATGTTTGCGGGTACAGTAGCGACAGTAAACACTGCAGATATCCGTTATCAGAAAAAGTACACGATCAGAATACCGATGAATAATTCTTGCCGTCGGCTGATTAGATTTGCGCGTTTCGCCCAGCGGATCAAGTTGAGCCTGCTTCGGGTCAAACAATTCCTTTTCATGCGGAGCCAGAATTTTTCTAATCGGATCATGTTCATTGGTTTTAGAAGCCAGCGAAGCATAATAAGGAGTTGTCCGAATATTAAAAATTTCTGAACCTTTTCTGAAAGCTCCGCGTTCTGCACCCGATAATTCGAAGTATCTGGCAAAGTCCATTTCAGATTTAAGCGAGGCGCGCAATTGCCAGACCCAATCATACCAATTCGAGGGCTCAATGTGCGGGGGCCGAGGCGCTTCGGCAAACTCAAACTTCATAGTCGAATTTATATACCGTCAAATTGCATCTGTCACTTTTTGCAAACAAGAGTTTTGCGCAAAACCCCTAACCTATTGTTATGTCTATAATTTATCCGGATTCTCATTTTAGAGCACCACAAGTTCTACACGCATTTCATATTGAAACAGTTTTTAATTGTGATTTTACTTAATAAAAACAGCAGCTTAATTGCACTGTCTCAGTCTGACACATGGTCCGTGGTTCGCTTTACTTAGCATTGAATTAAAAAAAAGACCGGGATGGTCTGTTTAACTGGAGGATTTATGAAACAGTTCGCAAGTCAAAAATGGATACTCTCTACCCTGCTCTTTGCAGCTCTTGGCAGCCAATATTATTTCTCTATCAGTTCAAAAGATGTCGGATACATTGAGTTGTCTCAGCATGCATTAGAACAGACAGTCGCTGAGATAGCAGTTGGGCTCGATAGATCGAGACCACCAGTGGCTGCTCTGCCCGAGCAACTATCTGGCCCTGGTATGGAAGCCATCAGTTCGGGTGGAAACAGAACCGCCAGAGTAAAAACTGAAGCCGACAAGCCCGCCGAGAAATGCACTGATTGTGAGACTTATACCAAAGCTGAAATGGATAAAGTAAGAAAAATTTTAAAGGACTTTATAGCTGAAAAAGCAGCCGCTAAAGCTAAACCAGACGTTGATGTTGACGAAACCCCAGCAGAAAAAATGAAACGTCTACGTGAAGAACGCGAAGATAAAAAACGTGAAGAAAAACTCGCGAAAGACGAAAAAAAGCGCAACGCCGACCTTGTAAAAGTTGAAAATAAAAAAAAAGAACAAGACACCCGCGATGAAAAGTTCCGAAGTGATTTTGAACGCTTAAATTCACGCTGCAGCGACGTTGACTGCTACGCTTCAAGCCTGTCAACCGCCCTTAACCGCTATTCTGATAAGTCACGAATGGTCAGTGCAAAAGTTGTTAATGAAGTTTTTGCCGAACATATCGCGAAAGAGCTGAAAAATGGTTTAAAAGACCCCGAAAATAAATCGGCGGCAGCGGCTTTAGAAACTCTGATGGCGGAACTGCCGACGTCGTATAGAAATTTAAAAACCAAATCGATCGATATTGCAAAGGCCGCCACCGCACCAAAAGCGGTTGAAGCCAATGCAAGTTACAAGTTAGCCGAAAGCCTCAGAAAGCAAAATAAACTGAATGAATCAAACATCGCTTTCGCACGCGCCGGCGAGCAAAAGGCCGAACTTGAACATATGTTGAAGAGTCAATACGAAGCAATTCGCGATGGCACCGAAAAGGCCGACGACGAAACGTCTTACACCTATTACAACGTCAACTATGCAAAACCGGCCCGCCAATGGTTACTCGACATTGTAACCAGTAATACCTTTTCAACTGAAACCGCAACAGCTGCTGACCCACTGACCGGAACCACCACCCGCGGAGTTGTCCGCAATGGTAATAATGGAGCAACGGTGGTTGGTAATCCAATTGGCAACACACCCGCGACGCAAAGTACAACCGGCGGCTTTCGCGGCGGTCGAAACTAGTATTCTGCAATTTTAAAAGATGAACTCCGGCCGGCTCATGGATATGAGCCGGTTTTTTTTCGTTCAACGTCTCAATTCGAGACACCTCTTAAATAAATGTCTGACTTTTATAAAAAGTGATCCATAATACAGGTTGCGCACCTTGGGGGGTAACCAAATGAAATATCTACGGGCATATGCTTATTTTGCAATATCCTCGGTGATTTTTTTAGTTTCATTTCAGAACTGTTCCCCGGTTAGATTCAGCGATACAAATCATTCTTCGCTGGTTGCTTCACTTAGTACCAATGGCATTCTGATCAACAAGGGGGCCACCTATGCCAACGATACCAACTCGCTTTTGCAGATCAATGTCGACGCGGCAACTGAAATGTATATTACCAATACTCCGGATTGTACCGGCGGAGGTAATTGGCAACCTGCAGCCCGTGAAATTCCGTGGGAACTGGGCGAAAAAAATCGCCTGACGGGGGTTTATGCAAAGTTCAGAGCCAATCAGCACTCTGAAACTATTTGTATTAACGACTCTATTATTCACGACGACATTCCGCCGGAACTAAGCCTCCTTGAGCCTTTTGCCGCCCTGACAAAAGCACCTGCGACTTCTATAAAACTGAACATGTCCGATTTGGGCTCGGGTATCGATAACCTGGTTTGTCCGACAGGTGTTCTACCCTGCAGTACTGCGATGACAATTGCCAACACCGAAGAGGGACCGAAAAATTACGAGTTTTATGCTGTCGATAAAGCCGGAAACCGATCCGCCTTACTCACGACAAAATGGCTAGTTGATCGAACTCCACCAAAAATTATGTTCGCTACCACTCCGGCCACCAAAACAAGTCTTGCCACGGCCGATTTCAGTGTTGCTGCTACCGACAATTACACTCCGGCAAGCAATATAAAGTTTAAGTGTCTGATTGATGCCGGCGCTTATGTGGATTGTAAGGCGGCCTTTTCATTCAGCGGATTGCTGGATGGAATCCATAACGTGCAGATTTACGCCTATGATGAAGTCGAGAATGCTTCAAATCCGATTAGCTTTTCGTGGATGATCGGTCGAAAATTTCCAACGATCAGATTCACTGAAACCCCGAGACCTTATACGAATATGACAGAACAATTTGCATTTGATGGCACCGATCAGTTCGCGGTTCCATTGGTAAATTTTCAATGTTCGCTGAATAATTCAATATTCGCTGACTGTAAGTCGCCATTTGTGCTGCCTGCATCACTGCTACAGGGCGAGAATAAATTTAAAATCAAAGGGATCGACGCTCTGGGGATCGAATCCGGTGAACTTGAATACAAATGGATATACGATACGGTCAAGCCCGTTGTGACGTGGATAATTTATCCTGCAGAGTTTACTAAAAACGTAAATGAAAATCTGAAAATTTCTATCAGCGGAGATCAACAGCCGCTCGAATCCATTGAGTTTTATCTTGATAATAGCGCCTTGGCAAAATCACTTGCTGACGCTTACACTTTAACGTCGTTAACTGAAGGATTCCATACAGCCAGTGTTATCGTTACCGATAAGGCCGGAAATAAAAGTGATCCGTCTGCAAAAAATTTCTGGAGCGACTTTACCGCACCTACCCTCAGCTATCCGCAGATTGTAACGCCAAGTAAGAATCAGGACCTCAGTTTGCCGGTAACCGCCGCCGACAACACTCCTGCGCCGAACAATGTAATTTCACTTTTCTATGTGATCGATGAAGCGATGGTCAATCCGGCGCCTTATACTTTGTTTACCTCGCCACTCGAAATTAAAAATATTCCGCACGGCCTGCACCTGATAAAAATGTATGCGGTAGATAAAGCCGGTAATAAATCAATTATTTACCTGACCAATCCGTTCTTAACGGACTTAAATCCTCCGGTTATTACTTATCTGCAACAACCCAGCGTCGAAGTTAGCACCGGCCAGACCGTAACAGTCGAATACCTGGTTCAGGACATCGACACCGGACTTTCTTCGATTGTTTGCAAGTATTCAAACTCTGTGGCGGTAATTAGCGAAGGCGCTTGCCTTGAAAAAGCAACTTTAGTGTTACCGATCATGGGTTCCGACACCTATACTTTTGCAATTACCGCCACCGATAAAGTGGGCAATTCCAGCACGAAAAGCCTCCTCTGGAAAACCGGATTGCTCTATGAGCAGAAGACTCATCCATTTAAAGTCACCTCGCAGATAAATAACAAGGTCGACGTCCTGCTGGTCATCGATAATTCTGGTTCGATGGAAGCCGAACAGGCAAAAATCAGCGATGCGTTTGCTAATTTTCTTAATAATCTCGGCGGCATCAACTACCGGATCGGGGTTACCACTACAGATGTAACTTTAAGTGGCCAGCAAGGATCGCTGTTGCAATTCGGTAGCACCAATCTGACCTACATTGAGCCGACAACGCCGGATGCGCTGATGCTCCTTCAGAAAACCGTTCAAACCGGTACCTTGGGCGATGGCGCTGAAAAAGGCTTAACCGCAATCCAGAAATTCATTGATAAAGCCTTAACCCTTACAACGAACGAATATCGGTTCCTGCGGAGTGAAGCGGTTTTCGCAACTCTTGTCGTGACCGATTCAGACGAAGCTGCGTATTCCGGAGGCTATCAGACTGCTCAAGCCTTTTTAGATGTATTTAAAATGAAGCTTCCCAATAAGACTTATATTCATCATTCAAGTATAGTTTTGCCGAATGACCTGACCTGCAAAGCTCAAGGCGAAGGATATGGTACAACTTATTTTGACCTTTCAAAAGCCACGGGCGGTATCTCGGCTTCGCTCTGCAGCCCCAACTATGTGGACCAACTTAAGGATTTCGCCACCACTATTATCAACAAGATATCCGAACAAACTCTTGCCTGTGCCCCGATCGACATCAACAAAGATGGCAAAATAGATATGGATATCAGCTTTGTTTCGAGCGTTGGTACAACCGGCAAAATTACCAGCTACACCGTTCTAAATAATAAAGTCAGCTTCATAAACATGCTCACCATAGTGGGCGACTACACAATTACGTATTATTGTTTGAAATAATTTTTTTAATAAAAAAAATCCGGAGGGGTTACCCCCTCCGGCCCTGCTCACCACCGCACTCGTTGCGCTCATGATGCTATCAAGATGTCGTACATGCTGCTCTCACATTGTTATCAAAAGGTGATGGCGGCTTTAGATGAAATTCCTATGTTGGTTTTATTGTCGAGATTAGACGCTCCGTCTTTCCACGCTGAGCCCGGCAATAAAATACCGAGCGTATTTGACCACGTAACACGTTCTCGCGGCTTATAAATTAACTCGATATCTAATTCTGTCCCTAAATCTTTGGTTGTGTCCAGTGTATTAGTTGGAATAGCAACTAATTGTGCGTAGATCAGTGTGGATTTGATATCCAGTTTATCACTCCATTGATACTTCGCTGAAGGCGCCAGGTAAGTAACATTGCCGATAGCTTCGTCGTCAGCCGAGTTACCAACTGAAAGAGAAGCATCATTATGAAGAATACTTGTCGTTAAAAAATCGCGCTGACCCATTCTATGATTGAACAGCAATAAAGCCACATCATAGTTTTTATCAAACTGATAACCTTCGTAAATATTTGTCGTATTCGGGTTATCGCCGCTGGCAATTCCGAGCTTGGCGCTGAAGTCCCATTTACTGCCGTCCCGACGCGGAAACTGCATTTCAGTTGCAACCGCGTAAGAATTAAATTTGATCGATTCGCCGGCAAGGTAAAGCCCGGTTTCACCGGTTAAGAAGCTGGCTTCAAGTTTGAATTTGAAAGCTTCCCAGTTGCGGCCCAAAAACAGATTCACTAGTTTTGAATTCCAACCGCCGCCCACGTTTGAACCCGGAAAAGTTGCCGTTAGCGGGTTAGCCCCGGGATTAAGTGCATCATTCGATTCAAAGCTGCTCTTGCGATTTTGCTGAACAACGCCGGCCTGATCGCCGTTGTCTTTGTTGTGGTATTCAAAAACGAAAGTTTCATCTGAAGTTGTTACCCCTCGGCCATAATTAGCCTGAGAAACCCGTGAAAGTATCGGCATGAAGGAAATATTATCAACTACAAATCTGTAACCGACCATATCGCGTGTGTCATACCAGTGGTCAAACTCACCAAGCCCCGCATTATGTGAAATACCCATACCGAATTCAAAAGGCGCACGACCGGCTATTAATGAACCGTACTCGTGATTCACATTCAAATAAAGCTGGCTGACACCAATTGAAGAGGTTTCCTGATTTTGCGAGTTAATCCGCGGGTCAACAGTTCCGCCGCCACTGCCAAAAACCGAACCCAACTGCGAATTGCGGTAAGCTGGCGTAAGGCTTCCCAAAATATCAAATCGGCTGACGATATTGATACCGTCAGACGCAACAATTTTCGGGGCCAAATAAAGATACTGCAGGCCATAGGTTTTAGGCTGCTTGGCATCTGAATTAAGTGAGGGATTGTCGATGTCGTTGACTTCAAAGCGGTAACCGCCCGACCAGTCGATCGAAATAGCCGAACTCACCTGAGACAACAATATTAAGTATACGATTATCGATACGCGCATAAAAATTCCTTTGTATTTAATTTTGAACAATACCCATTACATCAGATTCATGAATAATCTGAAGTTCTTCGGCGTTGAAACTGACTTTGGTACCGGCATGTTCAGAAAATAAAACACTGTCCCCGATTTTAACATCCAATGGTCGCAATAATCCTTTTTTGCTTTTTCCGCCGGCACCGACAGCCAAGACAGTTGCTTTCAGATAGCCTGTAGCTAAACTTGCGGAGTCGGGAATGATAAGTCCGCCCGCCGTGATTCGTTCACCGGTAGCAACTCTTACCACGAGACGATCACCCAACGGGGTAATGGCTTTCGAATAATCAACTTTATTTTTGGGCGTGAGTTTAACAACTTGTTTCACAACCGGTTTTTTTACCGGTTTTTTAGCAACTGCTTTTTTAGCAACCGGTTTTTTAGCCGATTTCTTTACGGCCTTCTTTACTTTGACTGCCTTTTTCACGGTTTTTTTGGGAGCAGCTTTTTTAACGGTTTTCTTAACTACTTTTTTTTTCTTCTTAGTTGCCATATCGACTCTTTTCTTCTTCGTAATATTTTTTGTACAGAATATCCCATTCGCGCGTGCCTTCGTGAACATCGCGTTTCAGCGAGGCTACTTTCTCGCGCGCCTTTTTATCGATCTCTGCGTCTTCTTTTACAAAATCCGCAATTGCCTTTTTGGCCGCCCGAAGTGCAATATCATCATCCGAGAAATCGGCGATATCGTCGCCCCAAACTTTGTCGGTGGCCAGATGGGCAAGATGCGCCTGGCGCTCGTCACTTAAAATCATAAAATAAACTTTCTTTCTTTTGCGAGTTTTTGCTTAAGCATCGGAAACATTTTGTGGCGTTGAAATTGCCCTTCGTGCTCGCGCTCCATTTGGTCCATCAGATCTTTTACATCCTGATCGAGTTGTTCTTCTTTTTTAAGATTCAACGTAATCACATCAACAATTGTTTTTAAAACAATTTTCTCATCAACTTTAAAAGTTATTAAGTTCTGTGCTTTCCATTGTTTCAAAATTTTCTCAGAAATCCTTTGTATTTGACTTGTATTGAGCTTCATCATTGTATGTTTGTATGCCCTTTATTTGCCCTCAATTAAAGACTATTTACCTCGTATTGACAAGTTTTCTTGTGGTGTTTTGCGTTTCAAGCACAGCCAACGCATTTGATTGGCCTTTCGCTACGGAAGTGTTTCAAAAAAAATTATCGGTCCAAGATTTAACCCCGTCCGCCCGCTATTATGCCCGCGGACCCAGCTTTTTAAAGGGTCAGAAGTGGAATCCGGAGCAGTTTTTCCGCGCACTTGACCGTCAAAGCTACCGAATTCGAAATTCAGAGCAAGTTTTAATGGCAGGTGATGCTAAAAAACTCACTCTGACAGACTGTAAAATTCTGACAAAAACCGATGAGCTGCCCGAAGATTTTACCTGCTGGAACTGGCAAACCCATGAACTTGAAACTTTTTTAGTGGTCATTGATTCGGGCCAAATTATCCAATCCACCTGGATTGGCACTTCCGAACTCGAACCCTATTGGAAGGCTTCTTTAGACCCTATCTTAGTGGCCCAATATAAAGGCCAGCAACCCATTATGCAGAACGAGCTTAAAATTTCCGATTTTCCGGTGAGCTGCATGAATGCCGTTATGGCAATAGAAGATAGCGAATTTCTGAATCACTCGGGCCTCAGTTATGTAGGCCTGACGCGGTCTCTATTCAAAAACATCAGCAAAATGCGCTATGCTCAGGGCGGCAGCACCATTACCCAGCAGCTCGTAAAAAATTATTTTTTGACGCCCGAAAAAACGATGAGTCGAAAACTGAAAGAACTTTACCTTGCCGTTCGGTTAGAATCGGAATGGACCAAGAATCAAATCCTCGAAACCTATCTGAATATTATTTATATGGGGCAAACGGGTGCATTTCAGGTCATGGGGTTCGGGGCGGCCTCAGATTATTATTTCGGAAAACCCGTGCAAAAATTGAATCTGGCAGAATGTTCACTGTTGGCCGCAATAATCAACAATCCGGGATTATTCAATCCATGGAAACACCCCGAAAAAGCTCTTGCAAGGCGCGATCTCGTCCTAAATAAAATGAAAGAACTCAATCTGATTTCAGAAACTGAACAAAAAGCATCGCTCAGCACGAAGCTTCCGGTTCAAAAACCTACGCAGGCCTCAGAGACGGCACCGTATTTTTTCGATGCTGTTCGTAAGCAAATCGAAAGTCTGAATCTCTCTCAGCCACCGCAGAATATTTTTACTAGTCTGGATCTCGATACCCAACAGTCATCTCAGGAGGCGCTACAAAAGCAAATCGCTGACCTCGAAAAAAGTCGCAAAAACCTGATTAGCAACAAAGCCGCCGGCCTTAAACTTGAGGGCTTGGTCATCTCCACTGAAAACCAAACGGGGCTGGTTAACGCGCTGGTTGGGGGCTATAGCTACCGCCAGACTCAATTCAACCGTGCCCTCAATGCCCAGCGCCAGATCGGTTCACTCATTAAGCCGTTCGTATATCTGAGCTCGCTCATGGAAGGCTCCGATCCAAAAACAATAATCAACGACGAGAAATTCGAGTGGAAATACGATAAAAAAAGTTGGTCACCTGTAAATTACGACAAAAAGTACCTCGGAGAAATTCCACTTTATTTTGCGCTCAAAGAAAGTCTGAATTCGCCAACCGCACAAGTGGCCTTTAAGGTTGGGTTACCGAGGATTATTGAGCTTGCACATGTGGCCGGCTTTACTTCGAATATGGATCTCACCCCCGCCACCAGTCTGGGTGCCAGCATCCATTATCCGACTGAAGTGCTCGACAGCTACCGTACGCTGGCCAATCTCGGAAAATTTACAAAATCCGGTTACATCGAAAAGATTAAGTCCAAAAACAATGAAATTCTTTTTAATTTCAATCCGGTCTTCGACCAAAAACTTGATGCAACTGCAGCTTCCGTTCTGGTTGGCATGCTCAAAGAAACTTTGAAAACCGGTACTGCGAAGTCGGCACTGGCATTGGGCTGGAACACTCCCTCGGCCGGCAAAACCGGAACCACGTCCGATAATAAAGATGCCTGGTTTTCAGGGTTTACGCCCTACATCACCACGGTCGTTTGGCTGGGGTATGACAAAGGCGCTTCGAGCGCCCTCACCGGCAGCAGCGGCGCGGTTCCGATCTGGGTGAACATTATGAAAAAAGCCTCTCGTGTTTGGCCCGAAACCGACTTTGCTTTTCCCGACACCGTTGAACGGCGCATGGTCGATCTTTTCGGCACTGATAAAGAAACCGAAATGATCTTTAAAAAGTAACCGGGTGTCGAACTTAATACAAAAGTTTCTGCTTTAACTGCTAACTCAAAATCTTCTTCAAAAAAGTTTTTCTAAATGCTTGGCTATATTATTATCGGCAACGAAAATTACGAAGTTGCTGAGGGAATATTATTGCACACAATATTATTGCATCATATACTTACAACAACGAGGTTGTAATTGCCTATCAATCTGAAAGCTGTTCTAAAAATTATTAAAGAAAATGAGCTAGAAATCCGTAATTATGGGGTTGCTGAAATTTACGTTTTTGGTTCAGTAGCCAGAAACGAGGCTACTGAAGAGAGCGATATCGATTTATTTGTTGTGCTCGATTCAAATGCTAGGGTTGGTTTAGTTAAGTTCATATCTCTACAAAATTTTCTTTCTTTAAAGTTAGGAAAAAAAGTCGACTTAGCAAGCAAAGCTGCTTTGCACCCTTTATTAAAAGAGAAAATTTTAAAAGAGGCCGTTCGTGCCGCATAGTAGAGACTGGAAGCTTAGAATTTCAGATATACAATTGGCCATAACTGATATTGAGAGTTTTATGCTCAATGTTGAATCGCTAGACAACTTCAAAAATAATAAAGTAGTCTTTTATGCTGTACTCAAGGCTCTTGAGATAATTGGCGAAGCCTGTCACCATGTACCTATAGAAGTTAAAGAAAAATATCCTGATATCCCGTGGGCTGTAATCAAAGACTTCAGAAATCACCTAGCTCACGAATATTTCGGTGTCGATGAAAGTATTGTCTGGGATACAATAATCAACGACCTGCCTGAACTCAAAAAAGCTTTATTGAAAATTACCTAATCTTTCGAATTGTACGGATTAGGCTTATACATAAATTTACTTCAAAGACGGGTGTCGAACTTTTTTACAGCGACATTCTGTGCCCAAATTAAACAACCCTGACACTTTTTTTTACCCAGCTGAAATTTAGCTGATCCCCGCCAGGCACCTAATTCGCATATAATTTGAGACTAAGACCTCTTAAACACGAGCGAAGGAAAACTATGAAAATTTCACTTCATTATATTTATTGCGTGCTTCTACTTGTTTGCGCCATGTTTTTTTCAGGTTGTAATCAGGACAAGTCCGCAAGGGCCGGTATCGACCCGCTTGCCCAAAACAAGGCTGCTCCTGAAATTGACAAGTCGTTTACCATTAAGCCAACCGAGCAAACAGCGGGTGCTGTTAAAGCTCAAAAAGCCGGTTCCGCCTCTGAATTATCGGTAGATAATGCCCATGTTGTAATCCAAAAATCGGCTTTGGGTAAAGAATTTTTACTTTCAGTTAATATGCTTACACAAACACCGACTCCGAAATTTAAGGCGTTCCAAAGCAGAATCGTCAGTTTTATTTTACGCGAAAATCGGGTCTTTCTTCTTGATGTGACGAAAAATAATGTGGTTGGCGCGGCTACGAATATCCCACAAACACTTTTGATTGCCGAATTTCCAGTTCTTAATGATGCTGCAGAGGCACTGGAAATCGATTTCAATTCGGGCATGCGACAGATCCTTGAAACCAGAGATATGACCGCATCCCCCGACCCCACTTCAGCCGAAGCGAATTATAGTTTAGGCAGCGCCGGAGTACGGATAAGTTATCTCGAAGAAGTTACACTCAGTAATGCAAACGCCCTGTTCATCCGGCAGATCGCCCAGATTGATAACCGCAGCGGGACTATTCCGGCTGAAGTCCGTTATCAGTTCAAGCCCTATCTGCCTGATCCTGAATTTGTACCAATGATATCTCCCGGACACGAAAAAGTGGGCTATTTTGAAGCCAACCCTTTAATTTTGCCCGATGGAACAACCCGGGTTTATGCCATGAAATGGAATGAAAAGAAGCCCATCAAATTTGCGATTTCAGCAAACACGCCGGCTAAGTACCGCAGCATGGTCAAAAACGCTCTTCTGTCGTGGAATAAATATTTGGGTGATACAGCCATAGAAGTCGTGCAACTCGAAGACAAAACCCAAACAGCGCCGCGGTTTGACCTCAATATTTTCCAATGGGCAGATTGGGACAGTGCAGGTTCTGCCTACGCCGATGCCCACGTCGATCCGCGCTCAGGGCAGGTTACAAGCGCGCAAATTTTTATGCCTTCCTCTTTTGTATCGAATGATGCCATTTATAGTATCCGGGCCCAAGAGTCTTCCAGTCCACAACTCAGCCTTAAAGGTTTTAAATCAGCAAGACTCTGCAGCCCAAACTTACGCAATGAAACTTTCGGCCGCGAAAAAAGTGAAGGCGTTACTAAGGCCGCAACTGAAAAAGCCGTTCACGATTACACTTACGAAGTAATTGCCCACGAACTTGGTCATGTACTGGGATTAAGACACAATTTTGCAGGTAGTCTAGCTGCCAACTACGACTTCAAAGAGCGAAAAAATTTGGTAATGAATTACTACCGGAATATGAAAGCCTCAGCTGGTGTTATCGCAACAAGTTCGGTAATGGACTATTCGAGATTCGAAGAAAGTTCATGGACTGGCGATATGATGCAAAACGGTGGCGGCGCATTGGCTTATGATGAAATGGCGATAAAGCATTTGTATTTTAAAGCGGCGCTGCCAACGGTCAATCGCCCATTGTTCTGCACCGATGACCACATGGAAACCTATGCCGACTGCGCTCAGTTCGATGCTGGCCGTTCAACAGTTTCGGCAAGTTCAGGCGCTTATAGATACGCATTAGACACAATGGCCGCGCGGCTCGTTAATTTATATATTTCTCAATCGAAAGACGTCTCAAAATTTGTCACGGCAACACCCGTCGCAGAAGTTAGTCTGAGTGCTAAGACATTTTCAGATTCCACAAGAGCCCCGCTGTTGAAGCTCGTTTCACTTTTAGAAACCGGAACAAAATTCTTAACTGTCCGCTCAGAACATTTTCCGGTGTTAAGCACGATGACGGCTGAAATTGAAAAACAGGAGATTGCGTACCTGCAGGCTGAATTCAAACGGCTGGGTGGGCTCGAGGTTTTGCTGAAAGAAATTTCAGATAATTTTGACACCGAACTAATCGTCAGATTTTCTGAACTGCTGGATGACCCCATGTTTAATTCCGGAACGCGAGATGACGATGCTGCTTATAGTTTCTCCAGTGAAGAAAAAGAAATCATGAAAAAACAAGTTGCCCTGTTTGCGCCCCAATTGCGCGAACAGCTGATTCTAAATGAAATTAAGGCTTTATCCGGCGACGCGCTGAGTACCTGGAACGATTCCGATCTGACTTACGAATTTTCTGCAATGCTTGCTCAGAGATTTAACCACTATGCATTAAGTAAAACCGGCGAAATAATGGTTTCAGAAATACCTTTAAAAGATGGTACCAAAAAGTCCGTCGAACTGGCGGTTTACAAATATCCGGAAAATATCCGGTTGGCAGCGGTAGGATTATTGGGGAGCAAGTACAAGGTCATCGACGGCGGCATTCTCGGAAAGAAAGCCGGCGCGAAGCTTTTAGAGCAGGAACTGGCCCCGTTTAGTGCTAGCGAAATTGAAAAAATAAACATGCCGTTAGTGGAGCGTAAGGTTTTACAGTGGTATTTACTTAACAAAAAAATTGCGGCGGGCCTCTAGAAAAGGCTCAGGCTTTCGCCGATTTTTTTTCCGATGACGAACAGAACCGCGCTGGCGCTTCACGATATGACAATCGTCTAGCTTTTCTATTAGTTTGAAAATTGAAAATGCCGGGCTCTTTAAAAATCCATATATGCAATTACATTTATTTGATAGAATAATTCGTAAGAGCATATTGGGGGCGTCATTATGGTAAAGGCATTAATTTTTTTTATTTTCGTGGTGCAGGGGGTAATCAGTAACGCGAGTTCAGAGCCTTGTAACATGAAAAATTTAGACCCTTCGCAAGCGGAGCAGTTGTCGTCTTTTTTTAAAAAATATCAACACAATCTGAGCTCATATGAAAATTGGTCAAACCCAGCGAATATCCCAGAGACCACAATTTTCCAGATCAAGCAAAGTCTTTGTAAAATTATTAGCGTTGCTTTAGGCAGTTCATGTAGTCCCTCTGATATTACGATTGGCATGCTAAAATCCCAAAACGGTGGTGCTTTGTCTATTCAGTTGAATAATCCAGATCGCGGTTTTTTGGTTCTTGCTCCCGAAGTTGATTATATTTTAAGTATGCTTCCTCAGAAGATGGATGCAGCCGATTTAAAAAACTGCCAAGCTGCATCGGCAAATAACGGTCAAGCGTGCGTACCAAAATGGGTTTTTGGATCATTCGTAGATGCGAATGATAAAAGTTTTCGCGCTTTAATTGCCGGTGTTGCGGATCATGGCTCATATACAGGCTGTGTAGCTGATAGCATTAAAGGATTAAGTAGTTCTAAAACTAATTACCAAGTGCTCCGATGTGGCTTCTGCTCTACAAATATTGATTTTTCCGATACCAGTTACCAGTTGGGAGTTCCTGTAGGCAATAAGCCGATGGAGTTAACGGCCGTCAAAAAAGGAAAAGCGATAAACTATCTTCCTTACGGTTATCAACCAGTTCAAACTCAAAAATCAGACCCGTCAGTTAAGAGTGCAAAATGATTTTGTCGGCTATTTTTAAAATAGGTTGTTTCATTTTAATTGTATTCGCTTTAAATCTTTCGGCTGCCGAGAGCATAATTCCCCATGCCTTCCGAATAAGTCTAATTGGAGCGACGAAAATTCAATTGACTGAAAACAAGAGTGATACAAAATGCGAAGTTGATAAAAAAGTCTTTAAAGAGTCCGGTTATTCAAACGATTTTGCGTCAACGGCTTGGATTGAATTTGACAGGCGTGGTCATACTACTTGTAATTTAATTCCGCTTGAAGTTTTCAAAAGCTACGCAGATCGCGTCCATCAAAAAATTCGATAGAAAAAAAACCACTACCATTTTTGATATCTTCAATGTTGAATTCGGCTAAGACTTTTTGAAACCACTATGTCTATAGCCTCACCTATTACCTCCGCTTCGATACCCGATACTTCCGAGATTTTGCCAAGACTACGGTACTGAGGGCTGGTGACCAAAATGCGGTTTTTCATTAAAATCCACGACTAAATATCATATTTAAGCTATTATCAGTGACTTAAATTGAGTTTTAAGCTATATTATTGTATGTTTGATCGAATTTTGGATATTTCTGATGTTTTAAAAAGAAAAAGCGTATTTTTGCTTGGCCCAAGACAAACGGGTAAGTCGACCTATCTGCGCCAGAAATACCCTGAAGCTTTATATGTTAATTTACTTAAAAATTCTGAGTATCAGGATTTTATTAAGAACCCCGCACAATTACAAAATATCGTAAAATATTTTGTTCAAAATTCTGAATCCCGAATAGTTATTATTGATGAAATTCAAAAACACCCAGCATTGCTTGATGATGTTCATGATCTGATTGAAAGTGATAAATCTTTACGCTTTATTTTAACGGGTAGTAGTGCCAGAAAATTAAAACGCGCTGGCGTCAATTTATTAGGCGGCAGAGCCTCGTGGTTTTACTTATATCCACTGTGCTATTCCGAACTGGGCCCAAATAAAAATCAACTTTGGTTGGATGGAATAGTTAAAGGTAAACTGCCATCTGTGATTGAATCTGTGGATTATTTTTCTGATTTGAAAGATTGCATCGGCATGTATCTTAAAGATGAAATCCAGGCCGAGGGAGTAACAAGATCAATTCAAAATTTCGCTAGATTTTTAGATATCGCTGCGTTGTTTAATGGGGAACAAGTGAATTACACAGCGATCGCCAGTGATGCGCAGATAAAACCTAGTGCAGTTCGTGATTACTTTGAAATTTTGTCAGACACATTGATTGGCCATATTCTGCCAGCCTTTGAATCAACAACAAAACGAAAAGCCATGACCAGTAGCAAATTTTATTTATTTGATTGTGGAGTCGCAGCCGTCTTAGCCGGCCGGAAAGAAATCTCAATACAAACTCCTGAATATGGGAAGCAATTCGAACAAGCTATTTTTTTAGAACTAAAAACATATTTAGCATATACAAAGTCAGATAAAAAATTAGAGTACTGGCGATCAAATTCAAAATTTGAAATTGATTTTTTACTCTATGAAAATCTGGAAAATATAATTGCAATTGAAGCTAAGTCGGGAATAAATCCGACAAAAAAAGATTTCAAAGGATTTGCCCCATTTGAAGAAGAATTTAAGCTTCAGAAAAAAATTGTCGTTTGTCAGGCAAATCAGCCGCAGATAACTTCAGATGGTATTGAAATCCTGCCTATTCATGTTTTTCTTGAAAAACTGTGGGCCGGGCAGATTATTTAAACCTCACTGACTGAGCGGTCTTCGTGGCGCGCGAAAATAAACTCCTCGTCCATTGATAATACGGTCGGTACAACATCCAAGTTCTTGAAAACTTCGCAGTTTCAACTGCGTATTGGTTTCAATCGGCTATTTGGCATCGGTCGCAGATTGTTTAATCAGATCGGCCCACACTTTAGGCTCCGAGTTGAATCCCTCGTGACCAGTACCATTGAAGTGGGTATAAGAAACATTCTGAAAGTCTTTTACACGCGCCAGTTCTTCCAAAAAATTTTCTACGGGTACAAATGTGTCGCGCTGGCCTGAATACAGATAAAGCATTGTTTCAGGATGTTCCACCAGCGCGTCCTGTAGCTGGCCAAGCGTCATAAGTTCGCGCAGCAGTCCTTTAATCAATTTACCGGTCGGCGAGTCGTCCTGTGGCTTGTCGATGGGGTCGGTATAGTACTGCAGCGCACTCATACACTCGTGAATTGTTGCAGCATTGAGATCAATGCCTTCTTATTGAAGATCGTTGCGTATTTTTTGGCAATTGTAGCCGCTAGTACCTTCTACATTGCGGTCAACCCATGCAATAACCTGGCTTGCCCAGTTTTTGATGTTCAGCGGATTTGAATTATCTTCATCAAAATAAAAAGTTGCGAGATAGCGTCCAATTTCTTCATCTACTATTGTTTCGTTTTTTACCATGATGCCGACCCACTGGTGTAAGGAAATCCAAGAATCAGAAAAACCCAGCAGTGAATTTAGGCTTTCCAGCACTTCATGCCCGCATGCCTTTTCGTCTTTAATGTACGGATTAACGTAACAACGCTCAAGCGAGAGATAAGTTTTTAAGGCGTCCAGTTTGGCTCTGTCTTCGGGAAACTGCGAAAAATAATTCTGCAGCACCCTCGCCTGTGAAGCAATTCGGTTTTTGGTGCGCTCATAGCCACTCGACTGTACAATATTCGCATGCGAGAAACCTGCTTTCAGGCCCTGTGGCGCCTGTATCAAATAGCGGTGAACAATATGGCCTCCATAACTTTGACCGAAAGCATTCCACTTCTTATCATTCAATAATTTTTTGCGAACATATTCCGAATCGGAAACAATTCCCTTATAACCATAATGACTGAGGCGGTTAATAATTTCTTCGGTTTTTCCCTGCGGGAAAAAATCCGAACAACCGTTACCGCGCTGGTCAATAAATACAAATGAAATTTTATTTTTTGAGTCGAAGGTTTCCTTCATAGACGCCAAGTTAAAGTAACTGCTATGACTGTCGGCGCCCGGTCCGCCATTAAAGAATATCGTTGGGGTTGACTGCGGAAATATTTTTCCGTAATAAAAAATTTTTATTTTTCGGCCCGCAGGCTCTGCCGGATTTTCAGGTACCTCAAGTTTTTCGCGAAACCAATCTTTCGGAAGCCGGGCAATAAATTTTTCGCAAGCATCACTAGTGGAGGGGACATTATTATCTTTGACCGCACCCGGGGTGGGAATAACGCCATTTCGAAGACTCTGTTTAACCTGATCCAAGGTTTCTTATGGCAAAGCTTCAGTTTCAACCGGTTTGTTAGGTGGAGTGCAGGCCCCAAATAGGAAGGCCGTCAGCAGAAAGAAAGGTATCGGATTTTTTTTCATATGTGATAGACGTTGCATATGAAATGCCGGGCTTAGGTGCGCGGTATTGGATCTAAGCTATCTAATATTTAGACACTGCCGAATTCTGAAGTAAACCGTCGCACAACCCTATATTTTTCACCTATATTTTTGAAGTTTTTGGCATCACAATAACTCTATGTTTTATAAAAAAATAAAATTTGAATCCGTCATTTTGATTACAATTTTGCTATTTTTGTCATTTTGGTCCGTGACCTATTATATCCATAGCTCTGAGCTGTGGTCAGTCTATATATCAAAAAATTTGTTTGATCCAATGTTTATCAAATCTGTTTCCATGAAGCCCTTGCTGAATTTGTTCCTGTTTTTGTTTCACCTGTTTCCTTTGACAAATATTGAACATTTAATAGCTGTAAAAATATTTTTCGGATTGTTCGGAATTATTCAGTTTTATTTACTTTGGAAAATATTTTTATATTCGACACCACCATCATTTAAAAAATGGTCTGTTTTTTTGATTCTGGCATTTGCGTTATTTTTATTCAGTTCAGAAACTTATCTGCAAAATTTTTTCAGGATTAGATCCGATCAAATTTGCGTGAGCTTATTCCTTTGTTTCGTCTATTTAAACTTGCAACATCGAATTCCACTCAAGTTTCATTTTTTATTTATTGGTCTGTATCCTTTGATTGCCTTGAAAGGTCTGTTGTTTAGCAGCCTGCATATAATTCACTTAGCCCTGACAAATAAAGCCAAGCCATTTTGGGAAAAAAATGTATTTTTGTATACCTTAGCTCTGTGTGCCGCGCTAATAACGACTGTGAATTTTTCATGGAATGGTGTTTTGTACCTCATCAGCACTTTCGATAATTTTTCTGAGAGCTTATCTGCTTTGAAAACCTGGGCCAAGGCTGATGCCGTTATTATTACTCTGTCATTGGTCACGATATTTCATTTAAATTACCAGCGTTACATTAAAGAAAAAATTAAAATAAATCTAAGTCTGCTTTCAATAATATCGCTAATCGTTGTTTTTTTGTTTCCACAGAAACATACTTATTTTATCGCCAGTTTTATTCCTATTTTTGCTCTTACGGCGGCAACTTATATCTGTTATTTATATGATCAAGTTATTAAAGCCAAAAAATACAGATACGCCTTTACCTTTGTTCTGTTATTTTTGTTGGTATTTAAATACCAACATTATTACCAAAATAATCCCTATCGTTCAAATCTGGCAGAATATACGTTTATTAAATATATCTCGGAAATTATCAGTCGAAATAATTTATCCTATATCGATGGCTTCGGTGCCTTACCCAGATCAAATAATCTGAATTGCTTTGTCTCGCCAAATGATGAAATCGCAAATCAATTCTGTGTTGAGCAATTAAATCAAGCTAAACCTGATTTGGTTATTTTAACAGCCCGACTCATGAATCTGGTTGGGACCCAAGAAAATTTGAAAAAATATTACCAGGATGTCGGTTATAATATTTTTATAAATAAAAATTTTAAATATAAGTTTGATCCGCCCAAAGAAATGTTACCGGCACTTTTAGTTTTTGGATTTGAGCATTAATTTAAAAATTACTCAACTAATATACAGCTGAGCGAAGCTGCTTGCGCAGTAATTGAAGTACTGTATGGCCCACCCGAAAAACCCATCGAACATTTTGCGATCCAAGGGTCGCTGAGGCTTGTTGGGTGCATATCACAACGTTGCTGAAATGTAATATCAGTATTGGCCACAGTAACATCTATAATGGCATCCATAATTATTGTTGAATACCCATAATTATCATTCGCAGCAAACGTACTGGCATCATAGTTTTGAAGAGGTGTTGATCTGCTAATTCGCACATAAGAACCATTAGTGCCAAATGCATAAGATTTCGCTGTGCATTTATATTTGCCAATATTTTTGATTCGAATAGCAGGCGTAATTGATTCATCGACCAAATCGCTCGCATCAACAATAACTCGTGTGTTCGGGAAATTATCGTAAACTGTAGCACTCAACGAACAGGTGCCGTAACCTGCCGTTTCACAATTTGATGCGAGTAGCCCGGAAGCAGTTATTTCATAGATAACTGTAAAAACTTTTGTTGCCGTCGTCGCTGTGCGATCAATAATCGCATCGTATTTTGCATTCGTTATCGTAGACGTTGCCGGAGCATTTAGAAATGTCTTAAATGGATTCGCGTCTGAGGGGTTATAAATCATTTTTGCATAGACCGTAATCATGGGGTTAGCGGCTATGTTATGCGGCGCCCAAGATACACGGTACCCTATCGGACACACATCGTTACCGGCTGCCGCTGTCGTAAAAGTGTTACAAGGCATACCCGATTCTGTAAACCCTTGGATTGCGCCATCCGCCCCTGCAAATGTATAAAAAACTAGCCCTGGACTGGCTGTTCCGTCTCTGAGAATAGCTGGCGAGTAACTTAACCTGTAATCACCTGAATGACCTGTAACCGTAGTGCATGGAGTTTGAGTCGAAAGACACGCCATGCTCGCATTGTTATTCAGCGTATTTGTCCAGGAGTTTGGATTTAATATTGCATTTTCAAAACGATTTTTTTGCGAAACCAAAACTTGCAGCAAAGCTTGCTTGCGTTGTTCCTTTTGAATACTTGTGACCAGTGCCGTCATCCCAATAGAAATAATTAATAATAACGAAGCCGCAACCATGACCTCGATGAGGCCAAATCCATTTTTTGATTTAATGATACTAGCTAATTTATTTAATTTCTGATTTTTCAAAAAAACTCAATTCTATCTTTAGTTAAATTTAACGGCATTGCCAAATCATTGTTGATTGGTTAATGACATCCTTCGCTAGACAAATATTGTGGATCATAGTTATACCAAGAACAACGAGGTGGATTTTTTGGTCGATCACCGGCCACACAGAGTGACTCATCTGGCTCGTTAGAGCTACCTGGGCCATTCCAAGCTTCACCTACTACTTCTTTGTGGCAAAACTCATCCCCTAAATACCACTTTGCTGCTGGAGAATGAGTAGTTACCTGAAAATTGACATCATAAGGCGTGTTGTCTGGCATATAACTTCTCCATCTATACACATAACTTTGTACACAAGCTCCACCACTCAATGCATACCCAGTATTACATGCTGTTACTGTACAACTCCCATAACTGGTACAACTTCCATCACATAAAGCTGCACCCGTTCCGTTAATTACAGGACAAGCGCTCGCAGTATTAGGTGTACATGCACATAATACACACGTTTGGCCGACTAGGTAAGCTCCAGAATTACACGCTGTTACTGTACAACTCCCATAACTGGAACCATTTCCATTACATAAAGCTGTACCCGTTCCGTTAATTACAGGACATGGGCCCATAGTATTAGGTGTGCATACTCTTAATAAACACGTTTCGCCGGCTCGGTAATATCCAGAATTACAACTGGTCATTTCGCAGGGCCCGTAAGCTTCACCCTCAACATCACATGTTGAGAATCCGATTCCGTTAGCCACTGTGCAACTGACGGTTGATGACGGCAAGCAGGCGGTATCTATTCTAAATGTTTTGTTTGGCGCACGATTAATAATCGCATCGTATTTTGTATTTACGATAGTTGACGTTGGTGGAGCATTTAGAAACGCCTTAAATGGATTCGCGTCTGAGGGGTTATAAATCATTTTTGCATAGACCGTAATCATGGGATTAGCGGTGGTTATGTTATGCGGCGCCCAAGACACACGGTACCCTATCGGGCACGCATCGTTACCGGCTGCCGCTGTTGTAAAAGTGTTACAAACCATACCCGATTCTGTAAATCCTTGGATTGCGCCATCAGCCCCTGCAAATGTATAAAAAATCCCCGGATTGTCCGGCAGATCGATTGTTGTTCCGTCTCTGAGAAAAGCTGCTGCGTAACCTAAATCGTAAGAACCCGAATGAACTAGAGTCGTGCCACATGCAACTTTAGTCGAAAGACACGCCATGCTCGCATTTTCATTCATCGTATTAGTCCAGGATTTTGGATTTAATATCGCATTTTCAAAACGAATTTTTTGCGAAGCCAATGTTTGCAACAAAGCCATTCGTCGCTGTTCATTTTGCATATTTGACATTAAATATGCAATCCCTGCTGAAACGATCGTCATGAGTCCCAGCGCAACCAAAATTTCCGTAATTCCAAAACCACGTTCGGATTTCAGAATCCTTGAACATTGATTCGTTTTTAGGTCTAATTCTAAATCTATTTCCACGTTATTAGGATAGATTAAATTCGTACAAAGACAACAGAAAGTGAATTTTACCAGACTAAGACGATCAAACTGAGACGACCAAACTGATCATCCGCAGAATTTATTCGCAGTCCTAAATCTTATTTTGATACTCTAGCTCGCTAAAATCATCGACTAAAATGCATCAAAACGGACCTCGTCAACTTTATGCAATCGGCTCAGGCACCGGAACACTCTTACTGAATTGTGTTGCTTCCGAATTTGCAACCGAATTGGCTGCTGAGAAATATCGGTCTGGGCTTGCCCGCACCAACCTATTCACAAGTTTTGAGGCTTTAAGAATTAGAGTGAATCTGGATTTGCAGAAGTATTTTTTCGGAAAAATTCTGCAATCTGTTCCTTGGTCATTAAGCTTTGAGCCGCATCTAAAACAAGTTTTTCAAATTCATCTTCATCCGCGATCACCATAAGTCCATTCACTTCAAGAAAGACGGCAGCAGTCAATGCCGCAATACGTTTGTTACCATCATGAAAGGCATGATTTTTCACCAAATGGAAAAGATAAGCTGCCGCCATTTCGTATAAGTCTTTGTGAAAGTACTGATCGCCGAATCCAGACTCTGCTTGCCCGAGTGCGGATAACAAAAGTCCTTCGTTTTTAACTCCATGAAGGCCACCAAATTGATCGATCTGCAGATTATGCAAGGCAATCACTTGTTCGAACGTTAGGAATTTTGGTTGCAAAATCATTTCGCCAAATTCTTCATCATCTTGCCGTAGCGTTTATTGATTTTTCCAGCGGCCTTCATCACTTCATCGTTGCCTACATGAGGTGCTTTCTCTTTGAGAAAACGGATATTCAAGCCGTCCTCCTTTGGAGTGACTTCAATCAAGGTATTGCGATCCAGTTGATAGAGATCCGCAATGGGTTTATCTATGATGAAACCGAGGCTTCCACCTATTGCCGTTAAGTTCTTTTTCATAATACTCACCTCACTTATGTATTATATCAGAATATAACCATGACTGCAACAGTCCTTATACTGACTTATTTATATAAGTAATATCATATAGTTACAAAATGATAGTAAGTACAAGGTTATCGATGGCAGAGTTCTGGGAGAGAAAGCCGGTACGATGCTTTTAGCGCAGGAACTGGCCCCGTTTAGCGCTAGCGAAATTGAAAAAATAAACATGCCGTTAATGGAGCGTAAGGTTTTACAGTGGTATTTAGTTAACAAAAAAATTGCGGCTGGTCTCTAGAAAAGGCTCAGGCTTTCGCCGAACTTTTTTCCGATAACGAATAATACCCCGGTGGCGCTGACGTCGGGCTGTTCGGTGTCGTAGCGGCCAGCACAGGCAGTCAGATCAAAACCATTCCACTTCCAATGGTAAATTCCATAAATGCTGTTTGAACGCCGGTTGCCTTCTGAAATGACAGCGGATGTGTAAGTTAACCCGACAACGCTTGAATCCCTCAGCAGATAACCAGCCGTTAAACCGGCTTCATTATAGGAATGTTCGCCGGAAGAAACGGTAAACAACTCGTGTTCAGCAACCACCGGGTTTGAACTTTCGGGCGCATTGAGATTGCGCCATAAATAGGAAGCCACTCCGATCACCCGGCCATAGCCAGCCGCCAACTGAACCGAAAAATCACTGCGCTCAAAAGCGCCGAAACAATATGAAGTGGCACAATCAAAGGAAGAGGATTTCAAAAACCTATACGTGATTGATTTCTGGTATCTGAAAACAAGCGGCGCTATCGGCGCAACTTCGATGAATGCTCCCAGCGTTGGCGACCCGCCGGCCACGGCACCAAGCCGGTAATATCCGTAAAGCGGTGTTTCTTTACTGACCTTGCCCCAAAGTAGATCATCGTAGGCCACAACACCCGTAACATTCATAGCGCCGGGTTTTGACCGATATTGAAATTTAAAACTTGAATTCACTTCGGCAAATGCGGTGAAACCCAGAAAGGTCACCAGCAACAAAAAAATTTTACAGTTCAACAACTTGTCCCTCAAAGGCAAAGTCCCACTTGAGGTTCAGTTGATGGAATTTTTTTTGATAGGTTTCAGCGGCTTTTGCCTTTTGCCGCCAAGAATCCGCAATAGAAAAAGAAGGGTCATGGTGAGCAAAAAGTACCTGTTTAAGACCAAAACCGGCACAAATTTCAAAGCCTCGATCACAAGTTCCATGGCCCCATCCCTTTTTCTGACTCATATCATCTTCATCGTATTGGGCGTCGAAATACAGAAGATCCGCATTTTCATAAAGACCTGAATCAATACCAAGCTCATTTTTAGTTCGACGGGTGGCCTCGTTATCAACGGCATGTGCATATACTTTTCCGTTTTTCTCAACCCGAAAGCCATAGCAAAGGTCCGGATGATCCATCTCGTAAGGTGTAACAGAAAACCCGTTTACGGTATTTTTCTGATGCGGCACCAGCCGGTGAAAACTGATATCGCCCGCAAGCCGATCATAAGCCACCGGAAACGTCGGTTTTTTGAAAAGATTTTTAATTACATTTTCAGTGTCGGCATGAACGGCGTAATAATTAATCTTGTAACCTTTCATAAAATGCGGCGTAAAGAAAGGTAACCCCATAATATGATCAAAGTGAAAGTGCGAAATCAGAATATGAAATTCTTTTTGATTGTTAAAATCCCCGATGTCACTTTTGGATTTTATTCCGCTGCCGCCATCAATAATTATCGAATGCCCGCCCTGCGAAACTTCCACGCAGGTTGTCGCGGTACCGAAACCGCCCACTTCCGCAACATGTTTTGAACTGATAAAATTATTGATTTGCTCAGGCTTTGAAAAGCCGGCTTTGAAAAATTCACTCATCAATTTTTCAAAGTGTGCAATCCAGCCTTTTGTATCGAGTGAGTGTGGAATCGATCCTCGGACTCCCCAAAATTTAATAATCATCATAATATCATGATCGAGCCGGAACTTAATGTCATTGATGTTTGCCAAACTTTGTCGGTTTTACTGGGCGAAAGCCTGCTTATTCAAGCAATTTTTTTTCGAGCAAAGCAATCACTTCCTGACGGACAGTTTCCTTCTTCAGTTCAGTCGTAAATACCAGGGTTTCACCGTTTACCGGCATATAAGTAAACGTCTGTTTCTCCGGAAAACAGACACCTAAACATGATGAAGTAATAACTCTGATTTTTCCCTGAGTTTCATCGGCCTTTTGCTTTTTGCGAATTTCGCTTTTAACCTCTTCGGCAAGATTAGGCTCATTTAATTTGGCCCCACACTTTGTACAGATTAAAATTGAACCTAATTCCCACGGGGTCTTATTGATATTTGCCATTTAATCCTTCGTTATTATTTCTCTCACTATACGTTTTAAATCCTCGGTTTTCAACTTGCCTAAGGAGGTCCTGGGTATTTGTCCAACGACAACACATTTTGCGATTTTTTCGTAAGGTCTGCAGCTCAGGTTATAAAAGTTAATCAATTCCCGGCACTTTTCGGCAGATTCGGCGGCGTCTACCGTTGCTATAAGCTGAAATCCAGCTCGACTATCTTCTAGTGCGATTAACTCAAACAAAGCCGGATTATGGCCGTTTATGCTTGCGAGTTGCGCCCATTTGTTTCGCAAATCAAACAATGAAACGCCTTCCCCCAGTATCTTGATGTATTCGCCCCGCCTACCCAGAAATCTAAAGCCGGCGGTTGTCATTTCAGCAAGATCTTCAGTGGCAAACCAATCTTTGTCGTTATACGCCGTTATTTTTATTTCGTTTTCAACATCTTGAATTGTAGCGGATAAAAGCGAGTTACATTTTATGTTCAGTATTCCGGCTTCGGTTTTCATTTCAACTCCTGCAAGTGCGCAGAAATATTCCTGTTTCTTAACCGCAATCATCGAAGCCGTTTCGGTCATGCCGTAGGTTTCAGCCACGGGCCATTTCAGTGCCCGGGCTTTTACCCGAAGTTCGTGGTCGAGTGCTCCTGCCCCCAAAATCACGGCGCGAATTCCGGGCGGGGCTACAACCGCAGAATTAACCAGGTCGAAGAGCTGCGCCGGAACCAGTGAAACAAATTTAATTTGGTTAATAAAAATCCAGTCTGAAAAATCTTTAACTTGCCATTCCCGTTCAAAGACACGCGCTCCGGCTAATTTTGCACGCGCCATAATACCGAGCCCGGCCACATGAAACTTAGGCAGGACCAGCCCCCAATGATCAGTCTCTCCGGCTGCAAAATGCCGGTTAAACCTGACGGCCGAATTCAGCACAGCCTTTAAAGACAACGCCACAAGTTTCACGCTGGAATTAATATTTTGAGTTGAGCCCGAGCTTGCAATCAGAAAATGTCCTGACTTTGCAAATTTCAACTCAAACTCGAGCTGCAATTTTCTGATAACCGCTTTTTCCGCTTCCGGAAGCCGGGGGTTCATCAACAGTTGGTTCGGGCGGCCCTCATCAAAAGTAATCATAGTCTGGTCCAAGTTAATTTTTCGAGTTCAGCCGACATTCCGATTCCGGAATCTGCCCGTGCCACTTCCGAAAAATTCAGATCATTTTCCTGTCGAACAAAATATTTTTCAAACGGGGTTTCATAAAGGTCCAGAGTCAGAAATCCGGAATCTGCCGTTGCAAATTTTTGCGCGATCCGTAGTCCATGAGCTACCCCTACCGGGTGGTCCATGGCAGAGGTGAATGTTACGCGGCCCAGGCTTGCCGGCAGCACCTGGCGGCTTGGCTTTAGAATCTGGACCGCCGCGAACTCAGAGCTGTATTCACCGGGCTGAAAATCAAAAGCCAGCGGAATAATTGTGTTCCAGTGCTTCCACTGCGCACAAATCGGCGTCGGATCCTCGATATACTCAATTTTACCTCGCGTCGATTCAGATATTAACGATAAAAATTTTTCAAATTCCTCACCGGTCAGTCCCGAGTTAAAATCAAGCCGAAGTTTTACTTCAAACTCAAGGGCATTCAGAATACGGCTTAAACCGATAACATCACGATCGCCTTTAATCTTGACGGTCTGTCCGCTTAAGTTTTTTTTAAATAGATCAGTAACTCGGTAATCGGTAACAAGAAAATTATTTCTGACCGGTTTATCCGCCAACAGGCTAACATTGTTCCGACGGGCCACTAAATCTTCATTGGCCAGTTCGATAGCCCGTCTGTAAAGCGGACCATGATTTTTTATTTCAACGACATAATCCGAGTCACCGCGTTCGAGCTTTGGGCATAAGTCAGCCACTCCCCAACTTTCATCTTCACGAACCATTAGCAACACTCCCCGTTGGAAATTGGCCGTTCGTTTATTTTGAAGTGAATAAGGAGATAAGAAAGTTTTAATCAAAGTTGAAAACCTAAGGCCAGCAAAAAACTGA
>JANPPN010000153.1:0-9893 GCA_031428535.1 Bdellovibrio sp.
CATTGAAGATGATGAAACTCAGCGGTTGTCTTTAAAAAGAATTCTTGAAACCGAAGGCTACACGGCTTTGCTTGCAGCCGATTCAGCGGAGCTCACGGCCTTGTTAGATGAAGAAAAAGATATTCATCTGATTTTGATGGATATCGGTTTGCCTTGGATCAACGGTTTTGAACTGGCTGAAATGACGAAGCAGCATCCGGATCTGAACAAGTTACCACTTGTGTTTCTTTCAGCTCAGGCTGAACAAGAGGATTTTGCCAGAGCCCGCGACGTCGGGGCATCGGACTATATCAAGAAGCCGTTCGATATCGACAAATTAAAACAGGTCATTTCGAAGCTGCTGGCTGATAAAGCCTAAATACAAAAGTCTATAAAATCCTGCCTAATGGGCATTTCGTTTGACCCATCAAGGGCTCAATTTTAATATTATGTTATATGACCATGGAGGGTTTTATGAACAAAACTAATTTATTAGTTTTATCAGCGACGATGATTTTTTCAGTCTTAACAGTGAATGCCAAAACCCGGAATCTTAATGGCTACGGCCTTGAGATGGAGCTGTCGTTGAACGGCAAGGTTATCTCGGCGCCGCAAATCAATACTAAAGTCGGTGCAACTTCGTTTTTTACTCAAAAAACTGAGACTGAAGAGAGTTTTATTGAAGTGACGGCGATTGACGGTTCGATACTCGGGAATGAAGGCATTATGATGACGTTTGTTGTGGGCACCATTGATAAAGATGGCAATCGAATTATTACTTCAAAGCCCCACATCTTTGCGAAAGAAAATACGCACTCGGAAGTAACTGTTGAGCAGGAGCAGGGGCAGGAAAAACTTTCACTTTCGGTTCTGGCGAAGCGTAAATCGCTTTAGATTAGCTTGTAAGTTAGTTAGTTTTAGAGTTAAAGCAAAAAAAAGAGTCGGGGATACCGGCTCTTTTTTTTGTTTTAGTTTTGGAAGTTATCAATTTCCGACAAACATTCCTGTAACACAGTTATTTAATGAGTTGGCACTTTGGAACGAGCTCATGTTTGCGTTAGGAATACGAGTTGCTCCTGGTGTAGTTAAATCGATTGAAAACTTTTCTACGTTGTAGCCGATGGGCACAGCATTTAGTGAATTGCTTGAAGCCACATACAGGTGGCCATTAGCTGAATCATAACCCATTGCGGTTACCCCGAAAAAATATGTGTGGTTATTATATAGAATTTGGCCATTGCTGATAGCTGCCGTATTAGCGTCCGGTTCATTAATATCGTACATAACTAATGCATTGTTTAATGTACCAGCACTATTTGTTGCAGCGGCCCCGTAGGCCACTAGTAATTTGCCAGTTGTGGATCCGGCAGGTGTAGCTATGTAAACAATCGAAGTTGGAGTGGCATTTGCCCCAAGAGTTGCGCTATACGTTGAATTGGCGGTAGCCGCATTAGTTAGAACAGCCGCGCCTGGAGCATTGGCTAAACATGAAGTCGCAACTCTTGAGCCGTCCATTGCAATAATACCGATATCATTTTGCAAGGCAGCTGCATGCGCATAAATATACTTACCCATTGTAGTACCTGTAAATGCTGGCAAGGCGACAAGAGAAGTTATAAGCGTGTTATTGGATGCACATGAATTGGCGAAAGCTTCGCCCCAAGAAATGCCTGTATCAGCTTCTATCCGTGTTGGAGTGCTATCGAATCGTTCTATCGCGGTGGTGCCGCCAACTAAAATACCGCCATCTGAAGCTCTAGCGACAGACTTCAGTGCTGTCACAAAAAAGGATGCCAGCTGAGTCCAAGATGAGTTTGAACCAAAGGCAGCCTTTTGAATTTTATCAACACGTCTCACGCTTGATTGGCTTGGATTTGTAACGGACGCATAGATGTATCCATCACCACCATCGACAATACCGCTGGCATAGGTGTCAGCTAATTCATCGGCCAGATCACCATAATCTTTTACAATTTCATAATTAAGCGAGCTAAGGTTAAGCCTCGAAAGAGTTACACCAGTATCCGCAATCACAGGTGGAGTGAAACCGTTTCCGGAATAACAGACGCCCGTCGACATATAAAGGTAGTTGGCCGCAGCAGTTGCCGCAGTATCGCTGCTTTTGCTACAGCTGAAAGTTGCTGCGGTTAATGCGGTGGCTGCAACTGCAGCGAAAACATACTTACGTCCCATATTAGTTCTCCTTAAATATTTAAACTCATCACTTTGAACAGTTATTTATCGGCTTTATGACGATTTTACTTGATGAATAATTGGATTTCTCATTGGGAGAATTGGAAAACTGGACTTCTGTACTATTCTAAAGCGTTTCAATGTAACATAAAAAACACAGTCATGTTAAAATATGAGACATGGTTTTTATAGTTGGACTCTGACTAAATTGATATTTATTTTAATGGAACACCATTGGAGAATTCTTGTTTAAATTTGTTTTTGTAATTTCGATTTTGTTGAGTTCGTCGGCGTTTTCAGCGATGAAAAGAACCGGAGAATTTCAATCTACCAAAGTTGGATATATTCAGCAAAATTTTACGGGCGCCGACGGAACTTCGTTTTCGAAAGGAAGTCCTTCTTACGGAATTGAACTTTCGATCGACAGCGGTGGAAGTTTCTTTAGGTATTTTTTCAAGAACCGGATTACGACATCAACAGGCAGCCAGAGTTTCACCAAAAGCGGAACTTCTTATTTTTCAAAATATGATTACACGTCAATTGAGCCGGAGCTGGGGGCCTCGTTTTTTCCGGTTGCAAGGAAAGATAAAGGAATGAATATTTATTTCTGGGGTGTGGGTGGAGTCAGTTATAATAATCTGGCCATCGAGTCGGCACCGGCAAACCTGAATATTAAACCGAAGGCGCAGGAGTTCGGTACCGGATATGGAGCGGGCCTCGGCTTTGAATTGATCGCACACGCAACCCGCGGCGGGGATAAATTTCTGGTTTACAGTGAGGTCGGTTTCAGGGATTATCGCACACCATTGGCGGGCCTCGGCGCCTTTGAGGTGAGTGGCATGACGTTTTCGCTAGGCTTCGGATTTTAACCGGCTTTTTCTTTTTTCTGGATTTCGATGTACTCTTCAAGCATGAACTGAAGGTCCATTTTTTGATTAATCGTGACATTCACAAATTGAATTCGCTGTGAAAGATTGCCAACTTTGCTGACGACACTTGCCGACATTTTAACTCTGGATTTTGCGGGACCTTTTACCTGAGTGTTAATGATCACAACATCGAAAATCGAATCATAGTAATCAAATGGAATGGTATCTTCAAGCAATGAGCCCGAGAGAGAAATATTCTTAGAACGGCTTCTGAAGGTTTTACCTTTGGCCGAAATCAGTAAAATTTCAATTTTTAGAACATGCCGGAGATCCCGAGTGCTCATTTGTTTCTGGGTAATTTTCGAAAAATCGAGTTTTGGCTTTTCCTGCTTTGACCACGTTAATTCGTCGACATCGAAGCTTTTGACTTCAGGTGCGGAGATCTCGAGCTCAGCCTGCTCCTGGCGCACAATACGGCTGATTGTTTCTTCCTCGAGGCGGATGCTCGAATACGATTTTGTAATTGTGTCTTCTTTTTTTCCCGCCTTAACGCGGAAGGAAGTCTGAGTGTGAGCATTGGTTCTGGTATGATCACTGGCCTGTGTATTTTCAAGAACGTCTCTGATCATGGCTTTAACAGTAGCTTCGTTTTTGCCATTTTTACTTGAAACTGTGAATGTAGAAACAAAGTTTTTCTGGTCGCTTTCGAGGTAATTTTTCAAGGGCTGCCAATTTTGCCAACCGGAAGTCCAGATCAGGTATCTTTCAACATCCTGCGGGCGCATTTTTAGAATTGAAGCCTGAGCATCGGGCGTCGCCATAAAATTCGACTGAATTTTCGCGAATGAATCATAGAATACCCAGAAATTGCTATCTGACATGTAAACACAATCGGAACGATTTGCCTTTTTTATTAGGGGTTGCTTTGAAAAAAAAAAGAACTGGCCTAGACCTTAAGACAACTCACAAAATGCTGTGCTGAAACTTCTTTCAGTTTTGGTGCATCTGTGCGGCAGGCATCACTTGCAACCGGACAGCGTGGATTAAAATGACATCCATTCGGCGGATTTATCGGCGACGGCACGTCACCTGTCAGAATGATACGTTCTGCCCTTGGCTTAGGATCTGGAACCGGAATTGCCGAAAGCAGGGCTTTGGTATAGGGGTGTTGCGGATTACGGTAGAGTTCATCAGCATCTGCCATTTCGACGATCTGTCCGAGATACATGACGGCAACCCGATGAGAAACATGTTCCACAACTTTCAGATCGTGTGCGATAAAAACATAAGTGAGACCCAGCTTCTGTTGAAGCTCCATTAACAAATTAATGACCTGGGCCTGAATGGAAACATCCAGCGCCGAAACCGGCTCATCACAGATGATAAGCTCGGGACTAACTGCCAGCGCCCGGGCGATGCCGACCCGCTGGCGTTGCCCGCCGGAAAATTCGTGCGGATAGCGCGAGAGATGTTCAGGTCGTAATCCGACCAGATTGATTAACTCGGTAACTCGATCGCGCCGATCTTTCGGAGTATCAAACAAATTATGGATAATCAGCGGCTCTTCAAGAATGGCTCCGATAGTCATGCGCGGATTCAGAGAAGCATAAGGATCCTGAAAGATGATCTGCATCTTTTTTCGAAGCTCGCGAAGCTCTTGACCTGAAATATTAGTGATATCTTTATCTTTGAAAAAAATTTTGCCACTTGTCGGTTCGATCAATCGAATGAGTGAACGGCCAAGAGTGGATTTCCCGCAACCGCTTTCACCGACCAGCCCGAGGGTTTCTCCTTTTTTTATATCAAAAGATACATTTTGCACCGCTTTGACTGCAGCGATTTCCTTTGAAAAAAGACCGCCGTGAATCGGAAAACGTTTAACGATATTTTCGGCTCTTAAAAGGGAATTACTCATAAAGACCTCGTCTGCGGTTTAACCTGGGAAACGGCATCAGAATTAAAACATGAAACCTTGTGCGAGCCGCGAAGATTTTCAAGCATAGGTTCGCTTTGTGAGCAGGCAGCGGTAACGAAACTGCAACGGTCTTGAAATCGACAGCCTTTAGATAATTTATAAAGATTAGGTACAAGGCCGGGAATCGTCTGCAAGGATTTAAGACGTGAACCGGTTTCAAAGTGCGGAATCGAATTAAGCAGGCCTTTTGTGTAAGGGTGGCGAGGGCGGTAGAAAATATCTTCGACCGTGCCGGCTTCAACAACTTTTCCGGCATACATCACAAGGACATCCTGACACATTTCGGCCACGACTCCGAGGTCATGCGTGATCAGAATCATGCCTGAATTAAATTCTTTCTGAACCTTGCGCATGAGATCGAGGATCTGTGCCTGAATGGTTACATCCAGCGCGGTTGTGGGCTCATCGGCAATCAGCAATTGAGGATTGCAACTCATCGCCATTGCGATCATGACTCTTTGGCGCATTCCGCCCGACAACTGGTGCGGATACTCGTGATATCTTTTATCCGGCACCGGAATGCCGACGAGCTTGAGCATTTCGATTGTGCGGTCTTTTATCTGCTGATTCGTAAGATCTTTTTTATGGAGCCTGATACTTTCTTCAATTTGATTGCCGATTGTGAATACCGGATTTAATGAAGTCATTGGTTCCTGAAAAATCATGGCCATTTGGTTGCCAAGTAAGTCGCGCATCTGAGCTTCCGATTTTTTTAGGAGGCTCTCTCCCTTGAAAAGAACCTCGCCGGATTCAATCAGGCCGGGTTTCTGAATAAGGCGCATAACCGAAAGGGCTGTTTGCGATTTTCCGCAGCCGGACTCGCCGACGATACCTAAGGTTTGTCCTTTTTTTAATGCGAAACTGATGTCATCAACCGGATAGATTGTACCGTCATCGGTGATGTAGCGGGTGCGTAAATTTTTGACTTCTAAGAGTGTGTCATTCATAGGGGTCATCATACTTTAGAGTCGGGGATTTCAGCAAGCCCATTCCCTTCGAATTTAATCAAAAGTGGCAAATTTTCCGACTTCGTCATAAGCTCTGTATTATGAGAAAATTGACGTCAAAAAGCTATGAATATATTGAAAAGCTTTCGGATAATGAAAGCCCGGATAAAATTGCAGCGCGCAAAAACTCGGAAGGCCTGGGGTTAGGAGCGATATCGCTTTCAAAAGCGGAAGCGCAGATCCTGCAATTTCTTGTTCTGATGACCGACGCTGGAAAAGTTGTTGAAATCGGCACTCTGACGGGCCTCTCGGCACTTTATATTCTGGATTGTTTGAAAACAAATGGCCAATTGTGGACTTTGGAGAAGTCGGCAGAACATGCTGCGCTTGCGGAAGTTGTGTTGAGTGATTACATCAGAAAAAACCAATGCCACATCTTAGTTGGCGATGCAAAGGAAGAGCTTGCCGGCCTGGTAACCAAAGGGCCGTTTGATGTGATTTTTATCGACGGGAATAAGGCGGCTTATCTGGATTATTTTCATTGGGCGGTCAAGAATGTAAAAGTCGGCGGATTGATCGTGGCCGATAATGTTTTTTTAGCGGGTGCCGTCTGGGGAGATAATTCAACGCAGAAATTCAATGAAAAGCAGATCAAAGTTGTTAAGGAAATGAATCAATTGGCTTTTGCCGACAAAAATCTTAAGGCGGTTGTTTTGCCTACCGAGGAAGGGCTGCTCGTATGCAAAAAAATATCTTGATAACAGGCGCAAGCTCAGGAATCGGGGCCGATGCCGCCCGTACTCTGATTGCGCACGGTTTTACGGTTATAGCAACAGTGAGAAAGCCTGAAGATGAAGTGCGCCTGAATGAAATGTACGGCGAGAAAATAAAAGTGCTACGCCTTGACCTAACCGATTTTTCAGAAATTGAAAAAATCCCGGGCTTATTGAAACAGAAATTCGGAATCGAACAACTAGCCGGCTTGGTTAATAATGCCGGGGTGGCACTAGCCGCGCCATTTGCGCATCAGCAATTTGCAGAGATTCAGGAAATAATTCAGCTTAATGTTTTGTCTGTTATTAAGCTCACGCAGGTGCTGTTGCCAATGCTGAAAAGCGGCAGTCGTATTGTTAATATTAGCTCGGTTGCCGGAAAAAATGCAGCGCCATTTCTGGCAATTTATGCCGCCAGTAAGCATGCGATCGAGGGTTTTTCGGCAGCAATCAGAAAAGAATTTATTCTACTTGGAATTAAAGTGATTGTGGTGGCGCCGGGCTCGATCAAAACACCGATCTGGAAAAAGGGCTTTGAAGTTATTAAGGACATTTATAAAGAAAGTAACTTTGCCGAACCATTTTCGCGCTTTATGAAAATTGCGCAGAACGCGGAACGAAACGCACTTGAAGTTTCGGTTGTAAGTGCGGATATCCTTGCGGCCCTCACTGTTGAGCATCCGAAAGTGAGGTATTCTCCGATTCCGAATCGTTTTGCAAATTGGTACCTGCCGATGCTGATTCCAACGAAAATGTATGATTATCTGTCTGCTAAAACTCTGGGCTTGCTGCCTAAGTAGCTGGAAGATTTAACGACTAAAAATGCGTGCTGAGAAAGCTTTGCAGACCGGCGCTGTACTCTTCGGGAAAATCCTTCAGGCCGGTTAAATGGCCGGCCTCAGGTAGTGCCAGCTTTATCCAGTGGATGTTTTTTGCCGGTTCAAAAATGCGATCGATATGCGAAGGCGAAATCAGTTTGTCTTTCCAGCCGCGAATACTGAGGACGGGAAAACCTTCGCGAAGTTTTTGCAGATCGAGTGGGATATCTTTATGCATTGCCTGGCTCCAGCCCAGCATAATGAATGGGGTACCCAGCAATTTCAGAGGCAGAGAATCAACTTTAAATTGCTGCTCAAGCAGTTTGTACGACGAGTAAGCGAAGCTTGCACCGGGGCCGCTGTCGCAGATTAACGCCACAACATCGCTGCTTTTTCTGCGGGCCATAACCTCGATTGCAGAACCCGCAACATTCGAAAACGCAAAGACGATTTTATTTTTGTATTCGGGCAAGAGCTCGAGATGTTCTTCGATTTGGTCTGCCAATGCGTGCTTCATGCCGAATTTTTTTGAAATAGGCGAGTAAGGCAGTAACTGATGTTCTTTAAATGAATCGCGGAGATTAAACACGTAAGCATCATAGCCGAACTTATTCACTAGTTCGATATGGCGTTTAAGAGCTTTTTTATGGCCTTTGAAAAAATGAACGAAAAAAATCAGGTGGTCTGATTTTTTTTTCGATTTTTCAACTTTAATCAGCTCCCCTTCGTCAGGATATTGCATACTAGTGCTTGTGGCTTTGATTTTTGGTTGGCCACAGTTCAGTCCAATGAGCAACTGCACTGTATTGTCCGGCCGATTCTGAATGCGAAATTTCATCCAGCGATTTTTTCGCAACAATTACCTTTTCAAGCGCTGTTTCTGAAAGTACTTTTCCGCAGGCTTCGACGACGGCTTCGTCGTCGATTTGGTGAAAGTGATAGATTTCAGATGGTCGGCCGCATTTTGAATGTTTTCTGACCGAGCAGGATTCATGACGAACTCCGACGATTGAACCCAGATTATCGAGCAGTCCGGCTTCGCCGTCGTGCACGCTGACGATCGGAATTCTGCGGCCGGACACGGTTACCAGGTCAGCCGATCCGACATCTCCGGATTTATTCAAAAATAAATCTGAATTGATCTGGAGCTCGTTCTTTAAATAATCGTAGTTGTTTTCGTGCGCAAGAATTCCACAGACCAAATCAGGCGAGGTGACGACGATGACATTGGCGTATATTCCTCGTGACAATAGATTTTCAGAGGCCTTGATCGCTTCCGTGACCATTGAACCCATTGCAAAAATATTTACCACGTTGTCTCCGGGTTCATAGCCGGCATAATTTTTGTAGTCGATCAGGCGATAAGCGCCCTTTAAAACTTCGGTGCGCATCTGGGTTAGAATTTCAGAATCTGTTTTATTCGGAACTTCGCTTTCTACAGCGGCATTCTGAATCGGAAATTCCGCACGACAAAGGCTGATCGAATTATCCTGCTTGTAACGGGACTGTTTAGTTAAATACTTCATCAGATCTTTTTGATCGATTCCGCGTGTAACCAATCTGAGCAAGGTGCCCTGACGTCCGACGTTGTCGTTTTTCAGATGCCGTTTGAATGCATCGGAAAGTATCCAGTCGACTTCAATACAGAAGAATGGCTCCCACGTGATCTGGTTCGGAATCTGAAAATCAGATTTCCAGCCGTGTTGGGCTCCTTCTGGTGAAAGCGTTACTCCGGATGGGGTACCAACACAAATAAAACTGGATTTCCAGTAGAGGTTGTAAAAGTATTGATCTAGGGCGCGCTTGATGAAAAAATCGTAAATGGTCATTAAAGGCATGATCGGCACACCGATAATTTCGCGCATTTTTCCGAAAGAACCTACGCACGACATCACGTTGCCTTCGGCGATTTCGAAGCGGAGGAAGCGGTCTGAAACTTCTTCACCCGGAACCAAGTCAGGAAGTTTGGTGTCTTTTACGCCTAAATCTGTTTCAAGATCCTGGATAACCGGCGCGCCGAAAATTTTTCCGTCCATTGCCGGATTTAAATTTGTGGACGTTCCCACATCCGGTGCCATTGTCATAAACAGTTCACCTGCAGTTTTCCATTTTTTTTCGGTATCGGTGAGTTTAGCAGGTTCAGCATTTGCAATTCGGGTGAGTTTGGCAGTTAGCTGCCCGAGCATCCATTGCGTATGAGGATAACTTGCCATCTTTGTATTGATATCAAGCTGGTCGGGTATAGCACCCATTTTTTCAAACTCGTTCGCGAAAAATTTTTCATTTTCGGTTTTGAGTACGTGTTGGGATTTGATTTCCGAGTACAATTTTTCGCCGCG
>JANPPN010000154.1:0-2830 GCA_031428535.1 Bdellovibrio sp.
ACTGATCGCCTTTCCTATTCCTACACATTAAAACTTACTCAACAAACAAAATGACCGGGCGTCACATGGTCGGAACTTATACCTGGACCATGTCGGCGCCAAACCGGAAACTTTGGTACTGTTTCAGATCGACGCTTGCAAGACAAAGATGACCAGGGCCGGTGCTATCCACATTTTGGCATTTCATTTGAAGCTAGATATCGGCTCTTCGGTTACTTCTGCCCAAGTCTTGAACTCTACAATTCTACAAAATTAAAACATGGCTTTTCGCAAAAATTCAGAATTCCACCGTAATGTCAGGTATTTGTAATCCCTGGTAATTTTCACCCTTTGCACTCGTCTGGGCTGACTAGGTTTTGGAATTCAGGGCTGCGACATAAGAACTTCATATTTCGCCGGGCCAGCTCGATATCGTCATCGGCAATGCCCAGTTCAGGGCCGAATTGAATAAATGTCAAAAATAAATTGCGCTCATCAATTAATTTTTGCCAGTAACCGAATTTCTGCAATAACGCTGAAAGCCTCACCGCATGAACGAGGCTCCTTTTAGCCTCTTCGTGCTTCCCGTTTTTTTCTAATGCTTGAGTGCCTAAAATGAGCTGATCAAATACGGCCAGAATTTCAGTCTGCACATCAATGCGTTCTTTTTTATAAACTCGTGCGAAAACTTTATTAGAATTGCTAAATTGTAAATAATGAAAGTATTCATGCACCAGGCTTCCGATGTTGGCATCGCTGTGAAGAGCTATCGTGTTGTTGTAGGCGATGTATTGTCCGTGTAAAGCCGAAACCTCTTTAAAAAAGTTGTTATTCACATTGGGCTTGCACCAGTTTTTGAAAATATTGAGTTTTCGCTTGTTTTGACAGTGAATTTCTAAATTAATTTTGTTGTCTTTTACGAACTGAATCAAATCGGCAGCGCCAAGCCTAAATAATTTTTTTGCCTGCTCTATTTCAATTAAGGTTCCGTCGCACAATTCAATTTTGTTACCGGCTTTTTTCGGCTTGCAAGATGCGAAATAGCTTTTGTTGTCATTGAGCCATTTTAAAAAAAATTCAGATTTAGCTATGACTGTCTCTATTTGCGGAAACTCGACTATTACGGCGCCCACCTGTGTGGCGGCACTACTACCGCCTATTTTAGGTTTATCAGCGCAGGCAGTTAAACCGAGGCACAATATCAAACTGCATATTAAGTTGAAAATTATAAGTTTTATTTTCACTCGGCCGGCGCCTTCAATAATTCGTAGCTACTCTGCCGATTTTTATTTTTCAAATTATAAAGTGCATTTAGCGCATCGTGATCATAATCGGCCAAGTCTACCAACTGGTTATAACCCATGATCGACTTGTTTTTATCTGAAAAATTATGCGCTAAACCCAAGGCATGGCCGAACTCGTGAGTTATGATGTTCACCAAGTACTGCAAACTTTTTTCATTGTAATACAGATCCAGTTTGGTTTTGCTTTCAGGAGTTTTCTTGACCTGTTCGTCTATCATTATTTTAAGGTTTTCTTTCCACTTGTCGTAATCAGCTTTACGTAAAAGAATATCGGCACCTACAATTTCACCTGAGCTCGGATTAGCCAGCACATTTGTGGCGGCAAAGTGAATGGAGGAGTCTTCTTTTTTTTCTTTCGATTCAAATAGGATTATACAGTTCTGTTGGGCGGCGGCCCAATCGCAGCTGTCTTTTTTGACGAAGTTGATTTTAAGTTTAGCTTTTAAAAGATTTTGGTAACCTTTTAAGGCTTCTGAAACTAAATTGAAAAAAGTTTCGTCTCCAACTACACCGAATTCAACACTCGGGGCTTTCCAGCGGTAAGGTATTTGGTAACGAGTATCGGCTAAATATAAAAAATTTTTTAAATTTGAGTTTTTTTTTGGTTTTTCTTTTTTATAAATTTCGTAGCTGTAAATGACTTCTGCTTTTTTGTTACAACCCGAAAAGTTTTTTTGCACCAGATAATACCTATCGTTCACCATTCGAATTTTAGATTTCATTTTAACTTCCGGGCATTTATCTGAAGACGTGTGTATTTCGTCAGATTTTTTTTGGCCCTCAGCTATTGTCGCATGAGTAAAGTCGCTTTTCGTAAAAAGATGCCCATCAAATATTACTCCATCTTTAACAACTGAAACCTCTACCGGAGTCACACGAAAAAGCACCTGTGTGATTTTCTGTTTAGTGACATCACTCAATAATGTTGTATGGCCCGTGACTGAAAGTAAAGTGCTGCGAAGATCAGATTTTGCGATCAAGCCGGCTTCTAGTGTTTTGACTTCCGGGTAGATTTCTAAACTTATAGGAAAGTTGTAGTCGTAATCGGCATGGGCCTTAAAATTTACAAGACACACTAATAATACAATTAAACCTTTAAAAGGCATGATTTCACCTGCTGACGATTAAATGAGTTCACAGTCTTCTTCAATTATTAGACTGTTATTAGAGCGGGCTGACCAGTGAATTTCCGAGACGACCGCCTACTTCGTCAAAAATAAAGAGGGCCGATCCAGCAGCCAAAAACCTCGACATAGGTCGGGCTGGTCTGGATTTTATCTTACGAGAATGATTTATAGCACGAGATTTAATCAGGTCGCGGGCTTTCGACGACGCTTGAGTCAACCCTAACAATCATCTCCGACACCTGAGCTGCAAGTTCATCAACGGTAATAACTTCATCGTCGGTAACCAGCACTTTAAGCCGGTTGTTGACTTCGCAATTTCATAGCAAACTTATACGGAGTCAGCGTTTCTTTTTTAGCTGCTGATAACTTTAATGTTTCCAATATATATTTTCGTGGATCAATTTCAAATTTTTTGCAACT
>JANPPN010000155.1:0-30436 GCA_031428535.1 Bdellovibrio sp.
TACCCGCGTAGGGTATCAAAGCAGGCTATGAAACATTTTCTATTATCAGTGATCACGCTCGCCCTAAGTTTTACTATTCAAGCAGAAACTCCGCCGACCGCAAGAGTTTCAATTCAACCTGAAATCCAAGGCAACTATCAGGCCGGCACATTTGAATATAAGTTTCAGCTGATGGACCATGAAGCAAATCAATCTGTCAGAGATCAGGATTTAAATCTCAGTCACACAAAAAAAATTCACTTAATTGCGTACGATGAGTCCCTTCAAGAGTTTAATCATGTGCATCCGACATTCGATGGCCTCACTTGGAATGTTGTTCTTAATTTGCCGGTCGACGGAAGCTACTTTATTTGGGCACAAGGGGAACTCTTAGACGGCACGGCTTTTTCGACTTTTGTTAATGCCAATCTAATAAATGGCTCACCCAAGAATTCAACTTTACCACTTGGTGATGTAAGAAGTGCATCAGATAAAGAAACCGTTTTTGACCTGGCCAAATCAAAAATCCGAGCAGGTAAAATGGTGATGCTCAATTTCAAAATTTCTCGCTCGGATGGAGTTACGCCGGTTATGGCTCCATATTTAGGCGCCTTTGCGCATGTCATCGCTACTCCGGCTTCAGGAAATGAACTTATTCACGTTCATCCGATGCAAGGAAACGAACCGAATTCAGGGATGATTCATGCCACATTCCCAAAAGAAGGCATCTACAGGCTTTGGGTGCAGTTTATTGAACATGATGAACTGAAAACCATTCCACTTTCGGTTGTTGTCTTCAAATAATATGTCACAAATCTCGCTTGCTCTACGTATTAGTTAGTAATAGAAGGACTTCCAAACATGCTCAACCTCATTATTAAATTCTCGTTAACCCACAGAATTTTCGTTGTTTCTGGAACCGCTTTTTTACTTGCCTATGGCGGCTGGATTGCGGCGCATTTGCCGGTGGATGTGTTCCCCGACTTGAACCGCCCTACTGTGACCATCATGACCGAGGCCGCAGGCCTTGCGCCGGAAGAAGTTGAAACACTTGTTACGTTTCCACTTGAAACCTCATTAAACGGACTTCCGGGGGTTGAGAGAGTCCGGTCTAATTCCGGCGTGGGCCTCAGTATTGTTTACGTCGAATTTGAGTGGGGCACAGATATTTTCAGAAACCGCCAACTCGTTCAGGAAAAATTAACTCTTGCGCGTGAAAAATTACCAAAAAATGTTTCTCCGGTTATGGGCCCTATTGCATCTATAATGGGGGAAATTCAGTTAGTCGGCCTCACTTCAAAAGACCCCAAGATAAATCCGATGGACTTACGTACCCTTGCCGACTGGACCATTCGCCCAAGGCTCTTAAGCATTCCTGGAATTTCACAGGTGACCTCCATTGGCGGAGGCGTGCGTCAGTATCAAATTCTTTTATCTGCTGAAAAAATACAAAAATTACAAATATCTATAGATGATATTGAACACAATTTATCTGAAATAAGCCTTAACTCCACGGGCGGCTTTATTAATATTGAGAAGTCTGAATCCCTCATTCGGGTACTCGGAGCCATCCGTAATAAAGAAGAAATCCTCAATTCTGTGGTCGGAATGCATCTGGGCCGCCCGGTATTAGTAAAAGATATTGCAGAAGTAAAAGAAGCCCCGCAGGTCATGCGTGGAGATGCCAGCATAAACGCCGCTCCTGGCGTGATTATGAGTATTCAGAAACAACCCGGCGCCAGTACCGTAGAATTAACCGAACAAGTTGAAGCGGCGCTGAAAGAATTGCAAAAAACTCTGCCAGATTACGTGGTGGTTAATCCTGACTTATTTAAGCAGGCAACATTTATCGAAACCTCTATTCACAATGTCAAAGAAGCTCTGCGAGACGGCGTCATACTTGTTATCGTGGTTTTATTTCTGTTTCTATTAAATTTCAGAACAACCGCGATTACTATTACCGCCATACCGCTTTCGTTTATACTGACGGCCATCGTCTTTAAAATCTTCGGACTTTCCGTTAACACGATGACTCTTGGCGGACTTGCAATTGCCACTGGCGAATTGGTTGATGATGCCATCGTTGACGTCGAAAATGTACTCAGACGACTGAAAGAGAACAAACAAAGTTCAAGCCCGAAAAACACCTTGGTCGTCATTTATGAGGCATCAAGTGAAGTTAGAAACTCAATCGTTATTGCCACAATTATTGTATGTTTGGTTTTTGTACCGCTTTTCAGTATGGGTGGCATAGAAGGAAAATTATTTATACCGCTCGGTATTTCCTACATCGTTTCGTTACTGGCATCGATGGTTGTGTCGTTGACCGTAACGCCAGTGCTTTGCTCGTATCTTTTATCAAAAGGAAAGCTTCTCGAACATAACGATGGGGCTTTAGTCCGATTTCTAAAAAGAGTCGATACTCAGATTCTGCATAAATCGTTAAAGCATCCGAAAATTGTAATTGGGGTAACGCTTTCTTTATTTATTGGAGCGCTCGGCCTTTCATTAACTTTCGGACGCGACTTTTTACCTAAATTTAATGAAGGAACCGCCACCATTTCTATGATGGCACAGCCGGGGATTTCCCTTGAAGAATCAAATAAGTTAGGACAACAGGCCGAAACCCTTATTTTAAAATCAGCCGAGGTTAAATCCGTTTCACGTCGCACCGGCCGTGCCGAGCTGGACGAACATGCTGAAGGCGTTCACTCGTCTGAAATCGATGTTGATTTTAAAACTGAGGGTCGCGACCGCGAGACTGTGCTCAGTGAAATCCGCGCGAACCTTGCAACAATTGAAGGGGTTTTTGTCAACGTTGGCCAGCCGATATCTCACCGGCTAGATCATTTGCTTTCAGGAGTTCGCGCTCAGATTGCCATTAAAGTTTTCGGCAGCGACTTAGCGGTGTTAAGAGCCAAGTCAGCCGAAATCAGAAATGCACTTGAAGGCACCGGCGGGCTGGTTGATCTGCAGGTGGAGCAACAAGTATTGATTCCCCAGGTAAAAATTCAGCTCATGCGCGAAGAAGCCGCAAAATACGGGATTGTCGTTGGAAATCTGGCGCAGTTAATGGAAAAAGCACTTCAGGGCGAAGTGGTCGGCCAGATCCTCGAAGGCCAAAAAAATATCGACGTCTTTATGCGATTCGATGAAAAATCAAGGTCGGATCTGGAGCTCATCAAAAGAACGCCGATCAAGACCCTCCCCGACGGCTCCAAAATTACGGTGGAACAAGTTGCCGATGTATTTGAATCTACAGGCCCTAACATCATTAACCGCGAGAATACCCAACGACGAATTGTGGTGCTCGCAAATTCTTCCGGGCGCGATCTCGATGGTTTAGTTAATGAAATCCAAAGTAAAATTGCTCAAAACGTGAAACTTCCGGAAGGCTATTTTATTTCTTACGGCGGCCAGTTTGAAAGTCAGCAGCAGGCAGCAAAACTCATGAGGTTTTTAGCGGTCCTTGCAGTTTTAGGAATTTTCCTGGTTCTTTATATGCATTTTAAATCCAGTTTTGTTTCAATTCAGGTGATGTTAAACATACCTATGGCATTTATCGGCGGAGTTGTCGGAATTTATTTAACCAACCAGACTATATCCGTTGCGAGTCTTGTGGCTTTCGTTACTTTATGCGGTATTGCCTCGCGTAATGGTATCATGATGATTTCGCACTATCTGCATTTAATGAAATACGAAGGAGAAAAGTTCACAGAAGCTATGGTCATTCGCGGCTCTTTAGAAAGACTAGTACCCGTACTGATGACAGCCTTAACTGCCATTTTAGCCTTAACCCCGCTTGTCCTTGCAGATGGCGCCCCGGGTAAGGAAATTCTGCACCCGGTAGCTGTTGTAATTGTGGGTGGGCTTATCAGCTCAACGCTTTTAGATATGTTCGTAACTCCGGCGGTATTTTACCATTTTGGTAAAAAATCGGCGGAAAAAAGTATTCAGATGATGGAACAAAAAAATATTTTCGAAGGAGAATCAAATGTTTAAAAAAATCTTAATAGCCTCATTACTCACGGGATCTATCGGTCTTTTCGCCCACGAAGGTCACGATAAAACGCCGGGCGCGCTGAAAGCCAATCACGGCGGAGTCGTTAAGCCGGGAAAGCAAATCAATCTTGAATACGTTGTAACAGGGGACTTGTTGTCACTGTACCCCGCAACTCATGAGGGAACGGATCTTAAACCTGCTGATGTTAAACTATCAGTTACGGCGAAGTTACCTAAAGGTAAAGCGGAGCCCGTAAAGATTGAAATTAAAGACGGCGCCTATTTAACTAAAGTCGATTTTAAAGGTGCCTACCGTGTTGAGTTTCAAATCATTGCAAATAGCGATGGTAAAGACAGTACTTTTAAATTTCAGGTTGAAAAGTAATATATGAAGAAAAGTTTCTTCATTTTTCTATTGCTGTCTGGCCTGAATGTTTCAGCAATCACGGGCATGGAAACTTTAGAAACTCAACTTGCGCAAAAAAACCCGGAGTTACAAGCTTTGAAACACCAAGTAGAAGCTAAAGAAAAACTTTACTCCGCAGGGCGTTCGGTTTTTTACCCAACTCTTAACGCCGTCGGCGGCTGGGCGCAAAATAAAACTGATGAGCTTGCGGCTACCCAAAAAGGCTATGTCGGTTATTTAGAGGGCCGTTTTAATCTTTTTAACGGCCTTAAAGACCACTCCGGTTTACGTCAAAGGGAAATAGAACTTAAATTATCCAAAATTGAACTTGAGTCAAAACAGCGAGAACTTCGGCTTACTTTGACTGAAGTCGCCAGTGATATGATTTTATTGCATAGGATGCAGCAAATCCTGGACGAAGAGTACGATGCTACCCAGATCCAGAGTAAAATGGCGGAAAAAAAAGTAGCTGCCGGACTAACTGGCTCTGTGGATAATTTAGAATTCAATTTGCGTGAAAGCGAAATTCAAATTGAAAAAAATCAAATTGACCAGCTTCACAATAAAGCCCATCAAAAGCTAATTCAGCTCTATGGTGAAGATCTGGCCGAATCTCAATTTGCCAAACTTTCATTTTCCGGCATCGATGAACTAGTTAACCAGCCAAAACAGCTTAAAATGGAAGATAATCTTGAATATCAAAAATCCGATCTGAATTTAATACGGGCACAGTATGAAAAATCTGAAATTAAAGCTGATTTTTTGCCGAAGCTCGACTTTTTATTCAACGTCGGTCGTTTGACCCCAAGCGAAGATACACCAATATCATACAATGAATCAAAATACGCTCTCATTCTTACCGTTCCGCTTTTTTCCGGTTTTGATACCTACTACAATACAAAATCTGCAAGTCTTCAGATCGCCTCATCAGAAAAACTAAAAACTCAGAAAACACACGACGTACAATCCACCTACGCTAATCTAAAAACTGAAGTCGCGGAACTTCATCAGCTTTATAAAATAAATGAATCGAAGCTGCTGAATTCGCAGAAATACTTTGATTTAACTCTTGGCGAGTACAAGCGGGGCATTAAAAATTCGCCCGATTTAGTTTCAGCCACAGAAAGGCTTTTTGGCGCTAAAAAGAAAAAGTATGAAATTTTAAAAGAATTGGAACTACTAAAAGTTAAAATGGATAACATCTAGAAAGTAAAGTGGCTTTATGCTTAAATTAATTATAAGTTTGCTCATCTCATCTTTGTTTGGATTAACCGCCTTAGCCCATGGCGAAGACAAACCCGGCCCGCATGGTGGACACATTCGCATGCCCGCGAATTTTCATACCGAAGTGGTTCCGGATAAAGATGGATCTTTTCATATTTACCTGCTTGATATGCAGTTTAAAGATCCCATCGTCAAAAAATCATCAGTTAAAGCTTTTGTGCTGAATGGAAAAAGGAAATCCAATTTAAAGTGTAAAGTGATGGCTGATCATTTTCATTGTGTTGGGGCCGCACCGGAAAGCCCGGGCAATTTGGTCATCAAGGCCAAACGAAACGGCACGAAGGCTTCTATGGACGCAAAATATGAACTGCCGATCAAACCATTTGAGCTAAAAGACGGTGAAACTCCCGCAGTTCAAGATCATTCAAAACATCATTAATTTCAGGAGCATACTTGGAAATTTCTACTTTTACAATTGAAGGCATGACCTGCCAGTCTTGTGTTAAAACCATAAAAGAAAACTTATCAAGTCTTGCAAATGTGAGCACTGTCGAAGTTAATCTTGAAAAGAAATCAGTTGTTATTGAGGCCGATCGGAAAATCGGTCTTTCTGAAGCTTCTTCGGCACTGATCACTTCTCCGAAGTACAAAGTCTCTGATATTACCGCAATTAAAAAAGAATCTCTTTTGAAAACCTATAAGCCACTGATCACCGTTTTTTCATTTATTCTGCTGGCGAGCCTGGCCTACCAAGTCAGTATAGGAACTTTCAACTCGCATATCTTCATGAATCATCTGATGGCGGGTTTCTTTTTAGGCCTTTCTTTTTTTAAGTTTCTCGATTTAAAGACTTTTGCAGAATCATTCTCTGGTTATGATCCGCTAGCCCAGCGTTGGCTCACTTATGGCTTTATTTACCCGTTCATTGAATTGGGCTTAGGGCTGATGTTTATTGCAAATGTTGCATTAGGGGTAGCCAATCTACTTACTGTCATAATTCTTTCAATTACGACAATTGGCGTTTACAAACGCTTGCAATCAAAAAGTAAATTTCAATGTGCATGTCTCGGAACCGCGTTTAACTTGCCTCTTTCAAATGTTACTATCGGGGAAAATGTAGTTATGATCTTGATGGCTATTTATAGTCTTACAACAATGTAAGACTATAAATTACTCATCCCGTAATATTATTTTACAGGTTCACGCGTGCGATATATAATTTCCAAACATGAAAACACTGATATTATCTCTACTCTGGTTGAACCTCGCTTATGCTGCTGAACTTCCGCCTGCCGCCACTCGCGCGCAAATTTTTGATCAATTCGTTTCTGAAATCGAAAGACTCGACGGCGAAGGGCTTCCCGCCCGCATAAACCGCCCCGAAAGCTGGAAGAACACCATCGCCCGTTTACGTGAAGAAGCCCAAAAAGCCACAACCCCAGTTGCTTTCGGCCAGGTCTTTCACCGACTCGACCAAACCTACCCCAATCTACACGCCCAGGTTACTCTGAATGACGAATATGAAATCGCTCCTGAACGGAAGCGTCCCACCATTTCGGTGCGCTTCCGTGCTGAGAATATCACGCGCACACAAAAAACTTTCCGTTATCGCGTCCGAATCACAAGTGACTCCCTGCTCAAAGACGTCCCGGAATCCAAACGCCCCCAGGACGACGATGAACTACTCCAGATCAACAACCGCGACATCCAAGAGTGGTCCATTGATAATTTTATCTTTTGTAAATTTCCCTACCGCGAGCAATGCGAGCGTAATATTTTCGATTCTTTCCGAAAGGGTTTTCTTGGATGGGACTGGCGCCAAAAACTTGAGTACACGTTAAGGCGCGACCAACGCATATGGACCGTTGAAATTCCGGTAGGCTTTCCTCCACAGGCACCCGCTACTGCGCCCACTTCCGCTGATACAACCACCGCCCAAACGCGCGAATGCCCGGGTGGCGACAACCGCTACCAAGATTTCAAACCTGTCTACAAGGGGGCGAATATCTGCGTCTATGAATCCGCAAAACACCCGTTCGTCACCGTGCTGCATATTGCAAGCTTCGCTTATCAAAACTTCCCAAAAAGCGACTTGATCCGATCGAACGGCACCGAGGTGAGAGCTTTTAACGACAACTACTGGAGAGCTAAAGCGCCCGAAACAAAAAAACTCATCATCGATGTGATCGACAACGGCGGCGGTAACATTCCAATGGATTGGTATCAAAGTCTGCTCGACAAACCCTTTCAAGAGCAATACGTCCAATTTAAAAAAACATCCGAATTTGAAGTCGACAGCATCCGCAAACATCTTTTTTACGATGACCCCGCCAAAGACATCTGGTTTGAAAAACTCAAAGCCAGCGGCGCTTATCAAAAAATAAAAATGGGCAGCTTTCTTCCCCACATACCGCAGTACTGCGCTACCGAAGATAAAAGTTGTGAAATCGGCAAGTACACTCCGCTAAAACACAAATTCAAAGGGCAGGTACGCGTTCTCGTAGACGAATGGTGCATCTCGACCTGCACTGGTTTTGTCTGGAACCTGAAAGACAAATTAGGAAAAAGAGCAAAACTCGTCGGCATGCCCGACTCTGGAGACTCCGGCTACGCTCGGCTGTATGTCGATGTGTATCTGGACTCAACCAAACCCGAAGGCTTTCGCATCACAACGAGCTCGCGGCAACCCCTAAGCCGCCAACGCCTGCCTGAAGGCGCGCTGCTGCGCCAGCAAGTGTCGGCCACCCGATCTACGGATGAGCACGGGCGAATTGTTTCCGCTCAACCCGCAGTGGTGGAGCTTTGGACTCCACACCGTTACAAACAGTCCGACGATCAGTGGATGGCGGCGGCGTTTGAGATGGCGTTGAAGAAGTAATTGTAAATTTAAACTTTTGAATTAATTGAAAGAAAAAAAGCGTCCTGAATCAAGACTTTCAGCTAGATTTAAAACAACTTCCCTTTTTTAGAGAAGTCTCATCTTGATACCCCTGTTATAATTTCTATCACAGATGACAATTCCTATACAGGTTCCTTATGCTTAATTGATTTCAGCGGCGCTGGCTCAAAATAAATTGGCACATAACTCGCAATAAACGTATTAAGTAACACTTTATAATCCTGGAGAAATACAAATGAAAAAGATAATTTCCGCCCGCTCTCTTGTTTTTGAATTAAAGAATTTGCGGCGTTTTTCTTTTAATTTATCTTTTTTATTGGCATTCTTAGCCTATAACGCTGTGGCTTTCGGGACCACTTGCGATGATACTTTTCCTCAAAAAATTGAAAACTGTACGAATTTGAGCGTATATGTTAAGAGCAGTTGTGAATTCGCAGTCGAAAAGAAAATGGCTAATGAAGCCCTCGAAGCGCTAAATAAGAGCGACACTCCTGAGGATGAGAAGCGTCGAGGCTTGCGCGTATTAACAGGCTCACAATATACCAATGACAAAATCGATTTAACAGCTAAAAAACAGACGTGTGAAATGGCCATCGGTGAATATAGACGGGATTGTGAGCACATCGAAGTCGAATTTAATAATTGCAAGCCCTCAATTTCTGTAGACTCAGACGCTTTGGCTTTATCTATTTCTGAAGCAAATGAAGCTTTAACCTCTTCTGAAAAAAAGTTGAGTGATTCAAAAAAGGAAATTGAAGATCTCGATAAGAAAATTGATAAAAGTATTGTGAGCTTATGTGAAAATAAATTTGGCCGGGAAGAAGGTTGCAAAAAACCTACTCCCGAATTTACTGAAAACGCAAAGAAGTCTTTTAATATCTGCTCTAAGTCTTACGAACACTACGACAGTAGTAAATGTATTACCTCCGTAAAGCCCTCCGTTGATTCGAATGCCAATGTGTCGAACGCAACGCCCAAGGTTACTCCCACTACCGAAACTCTTGCGCCACCGGAACAACAATCGAAGGCAAATCCGGAAGCGCCCCAAGTGAAGGCCGAAGCATCGGCAGCAGATCAAGCTAAAGCGCCAGCTCAGCCTCAAGCTCCCGCGAAGACGCAAGCGCAAGCTCCCGCTCAAGTTAAGACCGAGCCAAAGATTTTATCAGAGACCACTCTCGACTCTGCTAAATCCTCAAAAAATAGCGATTTTAAAGCACCCCCCCTTGGTACAATTGCAAAGTATGTAATTTTAGGAGGACTTGCCTATGGGGTTGTTACCGGTAAAATCAAAACTTGGGCTAAAAAAATAGTAAACGCCATAAACCCGTTTTCGAAAAAATCAGGCGCAAACACGGGTGCTGGAAATGATAGTGGTGGCGCATCAGGTACAACTGCCGCAATTATAAAAGGAATCGTTAAGCCGCCTTCTGACGCTGAACAAATTGCTATGGCCAATCGAAATGTTGCTAACGGCGACGGACTCGGCGGAGGCACAAATGGAGGCATTTACATGCAGGGGGCTTTTGATTTGAAAACGGACGCTAACGGGGTCGTGACTTCAAGCTATGTCACCATCCATGGCACACCAGGTTTCACCGCTGTAGGGCGCGTTACAAGCAGTGGTACGAGCACTCTGAACTTAAAAGAGAGCGGAATCCACGATGTCGGCACATTAGTGCTAATCGTTAAAAAAGGCAAAGTCGAAGGTAAAATGCACCACGGCGGTGGCAAAGAGTGGATCTACGGAATTGTGGACGGCACGTACGCCCCAACGAAATGAGCCGAGGGCTCAAAAACAAATAACTTACGAAGAGTAAATTTTTAAAAAGCTAAACAACGTATAAAAGCGGTTCCTCAAAAATATTCGTGGGTAAGCTGCTGCTTAAAGCAATAGTCACCGCGATAGCGTGTCCTTGAGATGGCCTTTCCGCCTGCCATCGTGGCAGGCAGAACCAAAGGCTTTTTTCCCTCTGCAAGATGGTAAGCTTTAACTTTCCATCTTGCAGAGGGCTCGACTTCAGGAAATATCCAAATTCTTTCAAAAATTTTATTTTTTTTAAGCTTTCACCCACAAATTTCTCCGCCGATGTCCCTAAGTTTTCTAGTTACGGAGAGGCGTTGTTATTCAGCAATTAACGGCGCTTTGTATAGTTTTGATACGGCTTTTTACCTTTAAATCGAAATTAAGCAGCTTCGGGCACGGCATGCCTATCGCTTACCTAAATTCAAACTGTTACCAAGAGCATTCACCGAGGCATCGTGAAATTTTAAACTTAAAATTAGGAGTTCCTATGAAAAAAATTATGACAATTGTAAGCTTAATATTAATGTCAGTTTCATTACCAGCCACAGCCGCCCCGCAAATCGTAAAATCCTTCGCAGATGGCTCAACAGTAAACTGCATTGCAACCCATTGTATTGGGAACGACGGAAGCGGATATACCGAGTACAAAATGGACGTATTCTATCGGATTGACGAAGGTCAAAAAGAGGCGCATGCCTATTTCAAGAAAGTTCCGAAACTTGGAAATTATTCATTTGATGGATCTTGTGGACGAGAAATTTGCGGTCTATCTATCCGAGACTTGCGTACTAATACTGTTTCAGACATGAATGCCGCCTATGCAAAATTGAACCAATACTCTTCGCAAATTCAAATTATGAATTTTGAAGAGGATCTGACTCTTACTTTGCGGTGTCAATTAATTCGTAAAAGTAGTAGCCGCACGCCCCTTTGATGAAGTCCAAACAGGGAATCAAACTTGCTGTCAATAAATTGAATATTTAAGACGAAGCGGTTCCCAAAATTGTCAAATTATTAAAGTGTCTCAAATGAATACACCCTAATTGCACTGTATCTTTTCTTGAAACCAAAAAATGGCCTGGTTTCTGCTTAAATGCAATTAGGAGCATAAATGAAATCAACTCTAGCAAAAGTAAAAAGTTTATTGCAAGCCATAGTCATAATGTTTATGGGCCTTAATGTCTGCTTGATCTGTCCGGCATGGGCCGCCCGGGCAAATTTGAATAGCTGCCCTACTCTTCAGGAAGACCAACTTAGCTTTACCCAATTAAAAAATATCATTCAAAATCCCAACTGTAATGTGCGATCAATCTCTGACGTTCTTGAGATTTTGCCGGAGTCGTTTCGTTCGAACTATTCAATGTTTTATCGAAGCCGTAGTCTGCAAGGTCCTCACAAGGATGATTTTCTTAATCCAAGAGCACTCGTTTTTGGAAATTTGCCAAAATCAAATCTCGTCATTAGTTTCAATGGAAGGGCTAGTCAGCCGGGGCATAATGGCCTTGAGATTCTCGAGATTAATACAAAAGGCGGAGCCGATGATCTTAACATCTTCCGTTACTTTGACATTGAGTTTCCATTCGCTGAAGCCGAAATTGGAGATAAGAGCTGGGCCGAGGTACAAAATAAAATTTTATTCTCAACAGCAAATCCCCCTCGCTGTACCGCCTGTCACGGTCAACCTGCTAGGCCGATCTTTCCAGGCTATCCAGACTGGGAAGGTTCGTTTGCTTCGATACACGCGGGCCCTCTTCCCGTTGGAGAACTGGATGGGATTAATAAATATCTCGCAAAGGTTAGTAGCACCGAAGTTTCTCGTTACCAGAAATTGATCAAGAATACCATTTTTAGTCCTGAATATTTTTTCTTCAATCAAACAAACAGTGCTCTCAATCACTACCTCGGCGATGCCAACGCAATTCGGGTAGCTCGATTGGTTAAGCAAACACCTCAATATGAGCAATATCGTTACGCGTTTGCTGGCGCATTTATGAGCTGTGAAAATTTCCCGCAACTTCTGCCTGCTCTTTTGCTAAACGACTTGCATGTCAATTTAGAAACGCGATCTGGCCTGAAGGCAAAGTGGACCATGCCGAATATAGATCAATTCATGAGAACCATTTACGACTATACACGCCTGTTCGTTATTTCCGACTGGGTCTACAACGGGGCCGGCGTAGCATACAACAAAGTTCCTTACGCTACATTCGTCAATCTAGTAAACAAGGCTGCTAACAACTCGCCGGACTATTTGCGACTTCAACTTGACACGATTAAAACGCAGGGAATTTCTCGGGGCGATCCTATGGCAACAGGCTTGCGACTCATTATGGAAGGGCGAGGACTAGACATTTCTAACTGGTTCATTGACCTGACACAACCCACCTACCGATTCCACAACGGTGGCAACGCGCGTGCCGAAACTGTCAAAGAGCTGGTTAAAATAGACTCTGGATTTGACCACGAAATGGGAAACCTTTTAATCCAAGATCCCGACTACAGGTCACAAGAGGAAAAAGAAGAGGCTATGGCTAGAATCTGTTCGCAACTTCAGAACCTCAGTCAATCCAGTCTCGGCGGGGTTCGCGCCGTAGTGCTTGCTCCATTGCCAGCGGACCACTCCCAATCAGGCTACCCCAATACATTCGTGAACACTTGCAGTAAGTGTCATGATAGCGATTTGAAAATTGCCCCTGCCATACCGTTCAACAGTCCGGCCATGATGTCTCGCTGGCTTTTGACGGGTGATAATAAGGCGCACCTACAGGAGAAGATTTTATCGCCGGATGAAAAACGCCGAATGCCCCCGACTCGAATCCTTAAAGAACAAGAAGTGTCCGCTATTTTGAAATATCTTAACGGCATTTGAAGCACCCTGTTACTGAAATAGAAAATTGGCGGGCGAATTGGAACGAGTTTAGAACCTATTGTAGTACATTGATAGCTTGTTACAGCAGGATGAGAAAATTTCTACTTATAAATTTCTTTTCTATCTCCAACTTTGATGATTTCAATCAAAATGTGCTCATCAAAAATGGAGTAGATGATTCTAAAATTTCCGGTTCGAATTCTATAGTTTCCAGAGCTACCACCTAACTTTTCAGCATCGCTTGGGCGTGGATTAGTTTTTAAAGAGGTGATTTTTTCGTTGATCCGATTATTGTCTTCAATGCTCCATTGTTCTCGATCTTTTTTGAATTCGGGATAAACTTTGACTTTATAGGGCACGTTAAAGCGTTTCGAAATCTACGAAGTCTTTATATTTGCTTTTGTTAAAATTCTGCACAAAATCTTCGTCTTCAATATCTTCAACCATTTTGATGAATTGTTCTTTTTGCGTGGAAAAATAGGCTCTAATTTCTGTATTAGGAATTACTTCGTAATTTGACTTTCCATACCAAGGGGTGCCTTTTAGATGAGTAACTTTACTCAGTTGCCCCGCCGAAAACTGGTTATAAACTTTGAAAACATCCCCAATCAATTGCACTGAATTCTTGTCCAATTTGAGCTTCGGACTTCCGCCATTATACTTAATGTGCTTGTTACCAACTGAGGAAAAAGATTCGTAAACTCCCTTTACAACGGGGCCATGTTTCCAAGCTTCAAAAGTTTCACTTATCAATGGATTTCCAAAAACAGCCAAATGATATCCGTGTGCAAAATAAATTAATTTTTGCAGTTTCATCGGCGTAATGTCGGCTTCTTCGCTCTGATCTAAGCTTAGAATGAAGTTTGCCAAATCCAATGTTTTCATATTGATCTATAATTCGGCATTTTAGGTAAAAAATCAAGGCCTCAGTCAAAATTAGTTTATAGGCGTTTTTAAATCAAACCTATTCGAAATGACTAACGTATAGGACTTGCTTACTCGATGAAATTTTTAACTTTTCTTCGCCCTTGTGACTGGAGGGCCTGGGAGTGCCTTTTCATAAGCCTGACCGCCGCTTGGCTAAAATTTACCCTTCGAAGAAATCCATTTGGCATTCTAGTAAGCGCCTTAAAATCTTCTTTGCCACTTATTTCTCGAGTAAGGTCTCGAATGACGCAAAAACTGGAAAATGCGTGTGGGCTCTTCTTGTTATACGCTGCTCGACTTGCAAATAATTGATAAACTTTTTGAGTCGTTTTTTTTGCAAGAGCAAATTCAGCTAGCTTGGCACGATATTCAAGGTCGGCTGAGCCGAGGCCCGGAAATTTTTTATAGTCGGAATAGTATTGAGCTTCATGTGCAAGAAACGAAACACGAAATTTTTCTGAGCGTAGGTCATAGGCCTGTGTGTTGCAAAAAAGCCCCTCTTTTTTCGCCCATCCACCTGGATAATGACGACCCATTGTCGCATACGCTAGCCAACCCTTAATAACGAAATCTGACATGAGAAACGTTTTAACCCTCTCCGTACCCTCAGGCAGATTGACAGAGTAGGTAACAACCTTTTGTGTCTTCCAAATTTCTAGCTCTTGAAAAGGGGGAACCTTACCCGTAATGCAATTGTACCCCATTGCCTTAATTTCTAATTTCAATCGGTCGACAATCTTTTCCATTGAATTTGTCTTGAGGTGAATTCCGCGAACATTCTTCATCCACTCTTTGAGTTGTTTTAAAAGTATTTTATCGAAGGCTTTCTGACGGGTATTCTCAAGAAGAATATGGTGCCAATAGTTTTTATAAATACAGGTAAGATCTTGGATTGGATCCTTTATTTTCTTTGGCTTAGAAAAAACAGAAGAGAATCTTTCAATATAGCCACGAAACATCTTTTTCTTTCGAATGGTTAATTTATTTGTATTAACCTTTTTTGCTATTACTAATGCCTCAGAGCATCTACCTTGAAGACAAAGCGAAATAAACTGGTCGTATAATACATCAGTCAAAAGCTCTTTCCTCATAACAAGATCAACTCTTTTCCTCTTTGTCATTTAGCTTTAGCTTCTCGACATAAATCAATAAATAAAGCCGGTGATACTTTGAAGCGACTCGCGAGTCTTTTGACATGATTTAGATTGAGATCGCGTTTCCCATTCAGAATATCACTCACCACAGATTGTGGCCCAACTTCATCCTCAAGATCAGACTGCTTTAATTGATTGGCCTCCATCAAGTAGGCCAATACATCTCGAGATTCGGGTTTCTCAAAGTTAAATTTTTTAGATTCATATGAGCTCACTAAGTCAGAAAGTACGCTTAAATACTTGGATACCTCTGCCGCTTCGCTTGAACTCTGCTCATCGCTTAAATAGTTCACAAGACGATCGATCATTTTGTTGGCTTGGCGCATTTGCGTATCGCTTTGTACCGGAATCAAAGGAAAGTGTGAGCAGAGGTCCAAATAGGTTTTAGATACTTTCACGGGCTTAACCTCTTCAAAAATTTGCTTTAGTGCTTTGCTCATCTCTTACTCCTTCCACTTTTTCTTATTATATTCTGCGTGATCCATAACGTGAGTAACGTTTACGATCTGTAAAATCCCGTACATAATCTTTGCTACGATTCTTGCTTTGTTACCACCCACGTCGAAGACCACCTGCTTACCTACGAAATCCACGTTCACACCGAAAGTGCTCTTAACATCAGCCGGACTTTTCCAATCTGCAGCTTCAACGATATTCACCCACCGATTAAGCGCGTTCGCAATTAAGGGATATTTTCTTCTAAAGAAGTCGAGCTTCTCTTTGTTCTGAACGCGCATAGTTTAATATAGCAAAGCGCGATAATTTTAGCAATTCAAATATCGCATTCTGCTATACATGTTAGTCCCATTTTGAATCATTTCGAGGAAAAAACTGGCTCTACCTGAAACTGCTTTGCGTCTTGGACTCGAACCGCTCATTTTCTTTGGTGGTTTTGATAACTGCTTGCACATAGTGGCATTCGAAACTCGGATTTATATTAATTTACCAATAAATAAACTTAATCTTCGACGCTGCGAACCAACGTCCAACATCGGGATTGAGAGGGGTCTTGCAAGATCAAATTCTCTAACATTTTTTGTAAGTTTTTCTTGCTGGAGCGGTTCACAGGTCATATGCGTAACCCCTGATAAGGGGCCTCTACTTTTTAAACGGTATTTCCGCTTGAGGCATACATCTTGCTCTTCAGTTTGTGAGTTTAATCAAAACGATTTAAGCGCATTTAGGAGCAGTCGATGAACCCAATAATAACATTTTTGTGCCTATTGCTAATTGTCTTTACAACTGAAGTTAAAGCCGGTCCGGCGCCTGTCGACATCGTTGGCACCCCGATCTTTTTGAAAAATCAAGAAGGAGTCAGTGGCCAACTCGCAGCCTCAGAAGTCTCGGTAAGCTTAATGGAATACTCGTTGCTAAAAAACCCTATTCTATGGGGCCGTGGCGATAAAGCCCTCATCGTACATCTGGGTCGGGATAACTATAGTTTTCATATTCCAAAAACCTCGATCGACAAAAATGGAGAGTTCAATGTAAATAGGAATAACAGCACCCAACCTGCACGCATCAGTTCGAAAATATTTAAGTCTGCCGAAATTAAAACTATTCATAACAAAGCGATAGCCTGTGAGTCCCCAATCTCCAGTCATCACTCCGATTTGGTCGGACGCCCTGCTCCACGAAACAAGCTCCCAAAAATGATCGAAGTGCAGGTTGAGACCACGAGTTGGGAACAGCAAAGCGTTTATTTCCTAATAAGCTCTGCTGTTGATTATACAGTTCTGAAAGAACACCCTGAACGGAAATCACGAGATAAAATTATCAGCAGTCTGGCTGAATGTTATAGTTATTAAAATTCTTCATAGAAAAAATTGGCGGGGAAATGTGGAAAGTCCAATGTTTCGATTTCATACCCATTATCTAATACTTCTAATTGGACTCTTCTCTATAAATTTATGGGCTAGCGAGAAATCATTTATTATCAGCGGATTTGACGATGTGTTAAGGCAGGCCGAGAATACCGGAATATTGAATTCTGCAATTAAGATTTTGGAAAATGATAAGACCTTCTCGGGGATGCCAGAACTATATACAGTTATTTCTTCACGAGAAAGCATTCCTAAATTTGTGATTGTAAGTGCCATATCCTCTTGGTTCGATGGCAGAATTAATAATTTTTTGATCAATTCAAACTTTCCTCCTCACCGTAAGTATCTCCGAAACTGGTTAACAGAGTGGTCGATTGAAGATTTTAAAATCAACAGGATTAAAGAGATCATAAAAGAATGGCCAGGACGTAGGTTTATCGTTATTTTCGACAATTCCGACGCAAGCATTTTACTAGCGGATAAACTTCACGAACAATTTTCGAATCAAATCCAAGCTATTTATCTTCGACAGGTGATCGAGAAGGACATACCTAAAAGCGCGACTTCTTTTTTTACGGCTTTTGATATTGCATTAGCCGAGTTCGCAACCGGCCGCATGAACCCTAATGAAGTCGAAATAGTTGGGCATGCCATTTTGAAAGTACAAGAAGTATCAATGATTTTTCCAGCTTATTCTATTTGTCCGAAGATATATCGCCCATGCGGAAAGGCATCTCCTGCGATGCTAAAATTTTGCGAGAATGTACAAGGCCACATCGAGTCGCTTTGCCAGCGTCGTGACAAGTAACCCGTTCCTAAAATTTACCATTACGATCAACAAGTGCACGCGTAAATTTCAAATACGACATGATGCCGTGTTGTGATTTTTCGGCTCCCCTACAGCGCTGATAATTTGAATTCGATACATTTTCTAGAGAAAAAATTGCCGCACCAAATGCGACGAGTTTAGAAATCACTTATGCTCAAATGACTTGCTTTGTGATCCATTGTTGACAGAGCTTCCCCTTGTAAATGACGTCGCCCTTGAAGAAGAGATCTAGCTTCTCCGCAACTCTGACAGAACGTGAATTGCCCGGATCAATTAAAGCCATGATTTCTTTGAAGCCGACATCATCGAGTCCGTACCGAAGCATCTCAGCAGCGGATTCACGGGCGAAGCCCTTTCCCCAATAGGCTCCGACGAATCGGTAGCCGATGGCAAGCTGACCCTTAAAAGGATCTTCGCTCATTTCGAAAAGCCCGCAGATTCCAATCGGAATAATCTGCCCTTTTAGAAACACTCCAAAGCGGCCAATACCTCGCTTAGAAAACTGCTGCAAGTTCTCCTGAATGAATAAGCGAGCCTTTGCCTCTGTCATGTTCTCGTAGCGTCCCGTCGAAAAGTTATTAAGCGTAGGATCGTTTGAGAGTTCTATGAAAGAATGAAGGTCTTCTTCCTGCCATAAGCGAAGTGCTAAGCGCTCAGTTTCCAATTTCATATAGGCCGTTTACTCCTCTGATGATTTTCTTCCTCAATATTTGATTTTAAAGGAAGCCTCATATTCACGATCTACCAGAAACTAGTCCGTATCAACCAGTTATTGGTAGTAACGGCTGACACAAATGGACTAAGCCCTAAAGATGCCTCACCAGCATCACGGCAACCCGGCGCAACCCCTACGACCTTAGACTTTGTCGACTTGTTCCCCTTAATTGCAGCCATTACAGACCCCAAAAACACGAGACGGCCATCGAGAAAATGCCAGCGAAAGACAGAGAACTTATTGCTTTGAGCCAGCCACAATTTGTAGTAAACAATCTTCATGGGCGTTGTATTAAAGAAAACTACAGACCAAGAAGTTATCCAACTTCACGACAGCTACGCATTTTCCCCCGAACCTGATGCTCCAGAAAGACAATTCGCTGATTTAACTGATGAAGAAAAACAAAAAGCTCTGAATGCATTCCGCCCAAAGAACCACTTAACGGTTTGGTATAATAATGAAATTGTCGGCTTTGTCGGATGCTATCCAGATGAAAAATTCATAGACATTAATATCTTTGCAGTTATCGTCCCAATTCACAGAGGAAAAAAATACTTCTCTTTAGCTCTGCAGGCTCTTATTGAATACTGTAGATCTCAGCACTCAAATCACAAACAGATTCGGTCTTTAACTCGCAAAAGCAACATCCCAGCAATCAGAGGATTGAAATCTCTTTCATTCAATTACGTGGGAGTTCATACTGAAGAATATGATGACAAACCTGAAAATGATGTCGAATACGAAGAGTATACTTTGTCCGTTAAGATATAAAATTTATTCATTAGAAAAATTGGCGGACACGCCTAGATGACTTTCAAACTGCATGTATAAACTTGTCGGTATTTGGTAAGTCCTATTTCTATTAGTACTCTCGAGCTAGACCGGTTTCTACTAGAAAATTACTAACAACTACTATCGTTAGTAGTTGTGTAATTTTAGCTATTTACATCGATAAGTAGAAAATACTTGCATATTACTACTAATTGCAGTAATTAGTAGTAATATGTATAAAAAGCCGCCAGATTGGAAAAAGGCATTAGTAAACACAAAAGAGTTGATAGAACTGTTTTCATCTAAGGATATGCAGGCGTTGGTAAAAAAAGCTAACTCTGAGTATCTACACTGGGATAAATTTCGGTACCAGCCGATGCCGAAAAATATTACGCCTGAGTCTGCCTGGACGTTTCTTAAAATGGCTCGAAGTACCGGGAGAGAGAATATTGGTGTCATAGATGAACGGGGCAATCCATTTTCAATTTTTTTAACAAAAGAGCATATGAAAGATTTGAGTTTCATTGATTCTCACTCTTCTGGAACAATAGTAACTGGCGAAGGCATGCCAGACGACGCCTCAAAAGACAGGCTTGTAATAAATGGATTAATCGAAGAAGCCATTTCATCTAGCCAAATCGAGGGCGCAAATACAACACGAAAAGTTGCAAAAAATATGATTGAGCAACAATTGACGCCAAAAAACAAACACGAGCAAATGATTCTAAATAATTATAATGCAATGATTCAACTTGAAAGCTGGAAAAACAGAGAGCTGACAGACGATTTCTTATTTGAATTACATAAAATTTTAACCATAAACACATTAGATCAAAAAGAGGATGAGGGACGGTTTCGAACAGACGAGGATGAAGTAGTCGTCGTGGAGAATCCGACAGGCGAATTAGCCCACTTACCGCCGAAGATAAAGCAAGCCAGGGATCAACTAAAACAATTATATAAATTTATAAATGATGAAGATGAAGAAAACTATATTCATCCATTTGCAAAAGCATCAATCTTACATTTTTTAATTGGGTATATTCATCCATTTGTAGACGGAAATGGGAGGCTTGCCAGGGCTATTTTTTATTGGTATTTGATTAAAAAAAAATACTGGATGTTCAAATTTTTACCGATATCGCTACAAATAAAAAAGCAGGAGTGGAAACCTGGCTACTACAGAGCTTTTAAATATGTGGAAAGCGATGAGGGAGATGTTACATATTTTCTATCGTATAAATTAAAACTGGCAAGAAACGCTATCGAAGATTTTATTAAATATCTCAAACGAAAGCAGAATGAAGCCAATTATTTAAAAGAAAAATTGGTGAGCTCTCAAGAAATAAATGACCGTCAACTGGACATAATTTCTTCGTTGCAAAAGAATCCAGTTATGGAAATTGATCTGCAAACTTACAAAAATAGAAATAAAGTGGCTTATGAGACGGCAAGGGCTGACTTAATGAGCTTAGAGAAAAAGAGTATTTTAAGAAAAATTAAAAAGGGAAAAAAATATGTATTTGCTAGGGGAGCAAAATTTCCTACTCGCGAAGACTAGAAAAATGGCGGACCAAATGGGACGAGTTTAGAACTTATTTGAGAAGCTCCTGAAGGTTGCGCAAACCGCCAGCAACCTCGGTAAATTTAAAGTGGATCGCCTTTTCCAGCTTATCACAATTTAAGGTGTTATGATTTGGACGAAGTTCAGACATCACAATTTCTTTCATGTAACTTGAATGGATAAGTTGTAAATCAAATCTAAAATGATTGGCTACGACGCGCCCTAATTCGGCGCGTGTGAACATTTGCTTGGTACCCAAATGAAAAACTCCATTGAGTTCGACTTCTATAGACTTCTTAACTACCCTTGCAATATCCTCTACGAAGACCGGGTTTAACCATTGGTCCTCAAACAATCGAATAGTCTTTTTTTCTTTAAGCGTTTCTATTATAGGCTTTAATATGTTTTTTGGATGCAGATTTTTTGACATTAACTTACTCGTTCGAAAAATTAGATACTTTTCGAAATTTTTTTCGATGTGCATTTCAATCTCAAGTTTTTGTTTGCCATAGAGAGTTGCTGGAATTTTTTCGTCGTTTTCCTGATGAGGAATTTCTTTCGAAGAAAAAACATAGTCAGATGAAAAAAATATTGGAACCGCACCTGTTCGCTTAACTTTTTCGAGCAATTCAATTGTTCCCAAAACATTAATCTGATGTGATTCTTTCGGATTTTTGTAACAAAATTCAATGTCTGTCGCCGCCGCACAAATAGCAACATAACGATACCCCCGCCCCAAAATTTCATCGGCAGGACTGCTTGTGAAATTTGTTAAGTCGATTTGTCTTCGGTCAGCAGAGTCAGCTCTTAATTCAGCCACAAGAGTTGAACCAAGAAATCCATTACTACCGATCACTAACAACCCAGAATTTGCCTTCATGCTTTACTTTAAATTTTAAAAACTGAAAAAGTCTACAACCAAAGTTCGCCTGGTTGCACGAATCCTGCATTTTAGACAAATTGGTGGTCAGTAAGTGGTTTTAGTCGCGAAGCTTGAGCGCTAAGTATATTTGGTCAAAAAAATTATTTCCTTGCTTGATTCCTCGAAGCTCAACGTCGAGTGCCTAACTGGCTTTAGCTTTACGAGGAGTAGCTGCTGCAAGTAAGGCTTGTAGCCCCAACCAAAGTCTATTGACACAAATTCGGAGTGCGGAATCTCGGTGGTCGCGATAGACTGAAGTTATGCTGAGACTTATCGCCGGCGCCGCCCTTATATGCGCTATATCTTCAATTTCGAGTTGGTCTGAGGCGAATTGCGCGAAGGATTTAGGTCGTCTTATTTCGGGAGCCAAATGGCCTGCTAAACCATCGGATTCAGACTTCCATGCGGCTCTTTCGAGTGTTCGGCTGCGGGCACATTTAATTTTAAGAGAAGCACTTGATAATTCGGCAGACCAAACCTGGTTTCAACCTAAAGCTCGTTATTTCATCGGTACCTATAAAGCAAAAAGTTCACCGAGCTCACACAAATCCGTAATCGCACTATTTGATCGAGAGGATGGTCTCTGGGCCTATCAAGTAAAGCCCAATATTGCTGGAAGCGAAAGTGTTTGCCTAAATCCTCGTCGTGTAGCAAGTGCCCTCTCAGATTTAGTGGGTAAGAATAAATGAGGCCGTTTTTTTTTCTCTCGTTAGTCTTTTGGCGTTTTTCTCGCATGCAGACGCGAAAACAGGGCGCTACACCACTGACCTTCAAAAAGCAGGACGGCTGGGTATCGATGCGGCCGAGTGTTCAGGAATCGAAAGTAAGCTCGGGCAACTACTCTACGCGAATGTCGACAACTTTGGCACCATTGGAAAGGATCCGCTTGATCCGGCTTACATAAAAATGGTTGAAGATCTTCAATTGGGCGGGGTATTGCCAAAAACGAGGATTGCCGACCAAAGCAAAATTGCTGAGGTTCATAAAAAGTTGCAAGACGTTTCCCGTCAGCCCTTGTTGATCGGCGTGGATAGGATGATTTTAGAAACTTCTGTATTTGGGCTTGGCTACGGATCAGGATTTCTAAATAAGATAGCTCCAAACGTCAGCGATGCATGCTTTAAGCGAGAAGTTTTTTTAGATGCATTTCTGCATCGCGCGAACGGTGTTAATCAAGCGCTAGGCCCCACCATTGAGCGAGATGAAGGGAAAAAATTCTTATCTCGCGATATTTCTGAAGTGGCGCCGAAAGCCAGAAATTTAATTGGAATTTTTCATAAGGCTGGAATTGCAACGACGAACAAACATTTTCCTTATACACCTACGACCTACAACCTACATGATAAAACAGCCGATGATAAGATGCCGAGAGAAGCGGTAAGAAAAAAAATGGAGCCGTTTCGGGAACTGGCTTCAGAATCTGATTTCTTAATGACGACTCATGTTCTTAATTCGAATATCGATAAAGAGAACGTTGTCACATTTTCACCGGAGTGGATTCGGATTTTGCGTGAGGAAGTTAAGTATGATGGATTGATCATGACTGATGGCATTTTCATGTTTAATAATTACCCTGAAAGTATAAAGAAAATGGCGGCGCATTGGCCGCAAGATCAAGTGCCGATGAGATCGGAGCACGCGATATTTGCGGCCAGATCCATCTTAGCCGGTCACGATATGGTCGTTGTCGAAAGCATTGCGGCCGATACCTACGAAATATTTAAGGAACTACTCTATTTGGCCTGTCAGAATAAGTCGCTTGGGAACAAATTTCGTGCACGAGTGAATGAATCCTACAAGCGCATTGCTGATTATAAGAAAAAGCACAATTCGGAACTGAGATTCTCGGAACCTGTTTCTGCCGATCTTTACAAAGAAGCGACCGAGATTTATATCGACGCCAACTACGGTAAGCCGGGCTCTCTTTGCCAGCACCCGAAATTTGAGGCCTGGAAGAAAAAGGCTGAAGTTTATATGAGCCGTGCCGCGCCGGCATCTGGATCACAGTTGAAGAAAACTTCAGAACCCACCATGTTAGACTCTTCGAAATCTGGAATCACCCAAGGTGTGCAACAGTAGATAAGCGCAAGCAAATATCGCCAAGAAATATTGAACATTTTTATACGAATTGGCACTGAAATAACCGCTCGGCGATTGATTCTAAGACGCAATCTTCAGCTGAACTTTTAATCCCAGCCCCTGTGCGAGCAAAATTTAGACCAATTGCGCGACCAGAACCATTCTCTTCTGAATCCCAAAGCATTCGTACTGAAAATTGTAGTTCAAAAACCTCTTATACCAAAATTCTAAACTTGAATTCATGCAACAACAATGCTACGAGTGTTTGAATCTTTTTAACAAGGCGTCTGACATGCGTAAGATTTTAGTTACTTCATTAGTTTTCTTCTCTTCTTTTTTCGCACTTGCCGGTGGAATTGTTTGCACAACCAAAAATGTATTAGGCTTTCCCGATCAATACACTATCGCCTACCAGCCAGGTCCCGCAGGAATATTTGATGAAATTCTTTTTGAAAGATGTGAAGCGGCCGCACCCGGTGCGCCTTGTGATTTTAAGCTAGAAAAATCCTTCGATTCTAATGTTGAACAAACAATAAAGAGCTGGCCTATTGGTGTTTATTCGGCAAGAGCTGTAGACAACAGTTCAATTACAATTAACATTAACAAAAAAGATGGTGTTGATGCGGAATACGAAGGCGCTGTATATATGACATCAGCAGATGGCGGTTATCCTTGGGAATTCGAATTGGCCTGTAATACGCTTGAATAAACATTTTTTGGCCAAGTGAAAGCTCGACAAATCCACTTCAGAAAATTCTTCAATCTTACTTTAGCTGGATATAACCCTTGGAGAAATATCAAATGCAGTATGGCGTTTTTTTATTTGATTGCCCAGGGCCTAAGCTAGCTGAAAATTATCGTTGAGATTTTGGATACACTTCCATACTTCCACCATCGACCGAATAGAACCGTAGAACCTTAATTGTCAGCCTTTAATTCAATCATCTCCTGCGCGACTAACTTAAAAAATGGCTTCGACAAGAGATCTTCTTCGGTAACTGCCTTAATATCTATTTTTCTTTGACCGATATCAGGCTTCTTTTTAATTTCAACTAAAATATCCAGTTCTTGATTCCTAAAAATTTTTAAACCATCATCATTGAGTAAAACCAGCAAATCAAAATCTCCACCCTTAAGATGATCATGCACACGGCTTCCATAAAGGTAAAGACGATAGGGCACCGTCTTTAAAAAGTGAGACAACACCACATGAATCTGCTGAATTTGTTCAGTAGTTACCCTCAAGATTTGAATTCCTTCAACTCTTCTAAGACAAAAGGTGTCAGCTTTAAAATATCTTCAAAAGTTTTTCTAAGATCCTCAGTCGTGTATTCATGAGAAATTTTATTTCGCAATTCACGGATTTTCATCCATTGGTCGGCATTCGTCACTAAACCTGTTTTTTCGGCTTTATCTAAAAGATCGCGCATTTCTCCGCGAAATCCGGGATCTAACTCTAAAACTTTCAGACGTATAAATTTACTTAAAAATATATCGGTGACTCTGGCAAATCTGGAAGTTAGCGCCTCCCAAGGTTCAAGTTCATCCAGATTTTTTTCTTTGTCTAATATTAATGGAATTGGCTTTTCTTTTAGTTTGTCCCAACTGTGCCTAAGGGGATTTAGGGCTTCACACACATCTTTTTTGAATTCTTTAATTAACTCAGATCGTAAAGGAGTCGACATTTTGCTCCGTTATTATTAAAAAAATGGCGGCGCATCGTTATTGAGCTCCGTAATGAATGTTCCTCCACTAGAAGTATCTGATTTTATTCCCTTTGTCCATACTTCGCTCTTTAAGAATAAAGAGTTCCTCCAGCAAAAATATGTGGTTGAAGGCCTGTCTATTGCCCAAATAGCAGAGCAGATTGTTTCCTCCAAAGAGGCAGTCCGGAAAGCTCTAATGCGGTTTGGTTTGCCTATTAGGCAGGCTTGCTTACCGCATGGCCGGCCGGCACAACCCCGCTTTGGCCTGAGTTACCGATGGCCGGCGCTGATAAACCATAAGCCGGAACAACGGGTCATAGACACTATTGCAGAGCTAAAAAGTCAGGGTATGAGTCTGCGCCAGATTGCGCGGACGCTATCAAAGCTTAAGATTCCCACTAAACTTAGTGGCGTGGCTTGGCAATCTTAACAAGAACCAAGCAAAACCTAGATGTTAGATTTGAACAATTTGGGCTTAATTTGTCCTATCCTCCAATTCAAAAATCTTTGAGTTATCACTTAAGCCTGGAAGATTCTCTTGGCTTAATTTGGTACAATTCACTAGGACTTCCGAAGTATTTTGAAGAGCTACTGAAAGTAATACGAGAACAATTGTCAGAAGAATTGCCGCCGCAACTCAAACTCAAAGCTCATTACTTTTGGCACGCCTTGCATATCTAAATGTATATGAGTAACAGATTAAATATCATTTTGAGATTGTTGTTTTTTTTAAGTCCGCTAACAAGCCTGGCTGATAATACGCCACTAGAAGGTTTTGAAAATAAAAGTTTTTCGATTACTTTTAAGAACGACACCACACTCAAGGCCAGCGATGTTTATGGTACTCTGGTTGGTGATTCTGAGATTATCCTAGATCGATATATTAGCTTTTCTAATCATCTTGAGCGCTGCACGTTGTCGGCTTCTAACCAGGATACCCTCATCATTCCACGAGATACCGAACTGAAATTATCAGGCCCGTACAGCGAACATATTTCGGTGCCATTCCCTTATTTTTTAGTTGAAGGTTTGTCAACTGGACCACTGACCCTGAGATGCAGCGTTTATATAAAGGAAAAAAACGCTAACGATTGGGCCACTCAATTGCCCGTGAAAATTCTTGAAAAGAACAATATAAATGTTAATAGAAAATAATCCCGGAAACTAATTACCACTGCTATTATTTCACAATCCACTTATTACATAATAAGATATTCTTGCCCATTAGGAATGGAAATTCTAAATCAACCTTGCCTGTTTGTAAAATTTGGTAATTTTTTTGGCTCAGCAATCGGGTTTGGATTTCTTTTGCCTTTTTTAAGTAGATTCCACAAGTAGCCGATTCTTTTTGAGGGCTGTGAACTTTTAATTTACCAACGAAAATAAAAAAATTGGCGGAGCAAATGGGCCGAGTTTAGAACTTATCTTATCTCATCTAAAAAGTCCTGACGCAAATGCTACCCAGGCCTTTTGGTTTTGACACATGATTAAGAGTCCTATTGGATAAGGCTATGTTTCGCCCTTCACGCTCTAACCCTGATGTGATATTCGGTATTTTTCTTTTGATTGTAGGACTGATTTTTTTTGGGTGCAGCCCTTTAGTAACGCGAGAACCTTCGCCTGAATATGCAAAATGGTCTTCAATTAAGTCACCAGTAAGTGGCGAGCCCCGGATTTACGGCTCTTATCAGTCGGGCTGTTTGGCTGGCGCTCAACAACTTCCCTTAGATGGCGCCGGCTATTCTGTTGTTCGCAGGTCACGTAATCGCTACTACGGTCATCCTGCAATAATTGGTTATCTGACCGAGCTCGGAAAAAAGATTCGTCAAAAGAAATACCCAAGCATGATCATAGAAGACATCAGCTACCCTCGAGGCGGTCCGTTTTTGAACGGGCACATCAGCCACCAGATTGGTCTTGATGTGGATATTTCCTTAAGTTCAAAGACGACACTACCCACTTTAATGGAAAGCGAGAATTGGGTTTCTACTTCCTATGTGAAAGATAGAAAAACTCTTTTGACCAACTGGGGGAGAGAACAGATTCAACTCACCGAACTGGCTGCCAGCAGCCCTGAGGTGAACCGCATTTTTGTCGCACCGGCGATTAAAAAATATTTCTGTGAAAATCAACCGTATGCTCCTTGGCTTTATAAAATACGCTCGTGGTGGGGGCATGATGACCATTTGCATGTTCGATTGAACTGCCCAACTGACAGTCCCGACTGCAAACCCCAGGCGCCGCTTGATCCAGTTAATAACAGTTGCGGTGTAGAGCTTGATTGGTGGTATTCTGCCGAAGCCGACGTCGAATCGATCAAGCAAGAACAGATGGACAACGATCCACAGCCGAGAGGATTTCCTATCTTGCCTGCGCAATGCGAAGAAGTTAAAGAAACGAAATATTAGGAAAATTTTAATTTAATAAATTAAGAAATAATAGGATGGCTATTTTGAAGCCAATGGTCGGCCCCCATCTGGGCCACCGGTGGCGGCTCTGTTAAAAAAACACATCCATCGCCGGATACGTCCCATTCCCAACGCATTTCTATTTTGAGATATTACCAGGAGCGATAGATATTGCGTATTTTCAAGCGGCGTAGCGCACGTGTTTTGCTTCAAAATATCTTCGAACCAAGTCTGGCCGCTTTTGGCGGCCGCGTAAATATCCAACCAAGTTTTTCTTAAGCTCGTTTTTGTTGGCCGCACGTTTTTTCCGAACGGCATTGGTTTTCACGTCCTGATTCAGCAGTTCATCCGGATTTAATTCGGGACTATATGCGGGCAGAACATACAAACTGATTTTACTCGCGTGCGCCAGAATCCAGGATTTCACTTTCTTGGATTTGTGGACTGGATGGCCATCTAAAATCAGAAATACTTTTCCTCGTGCGTCCTTGATCAATCTTTTCAAAAAAGTAATGCAAACATCGGCATTAAATTTTCCTTCGAAAATCATAAAACGGAGATTTCCGATATTGGAAACTGTGGAAATCATCTGGCAAGAAAATCTTTGTCCTGAAACTTTAACGACTGGAGTTTGTCCAATCTTTCCATACGTACGCCCAATTTGATCATCAGAACGAACTCCCATCTCATCGCCCCAAAGAATCTCCGCCTTTTCACGAGCGGCTTTGCGGGCAATTCGCGGATATTCTTTATCGAGCCAGTTCTTCACGACTTCCGGCTGCTGTTGATAGGCTTTCTTGACAGGTTTTTGTGGCGACATCCCCCACTGAATTAGTAGGCGACCCACAGTCCATTTAGAAAGCTTAACTTGAAATCTATCTTTTATCAGCTCCGCCACGGCATCTCGGGTCCAAAGCATGAAGCCGAAATTTAACTGATCAGGCGTTTTTTTAACAATCGTTCGAACGATACTCGCACATTGCCAGCCTTTAAGCTTGCCGCCTTCATCTGCGGACTTTGGACGACGAGATTTCATTCGGAGTCCTGGCATTCCGTGTTCGCGGTATACTTTCCACCAGCTATTCACCGCCCGCAGCGATACGCCGAATATATTGACAACCTCATTCTGCGTTTTCCCAGCAATTAGCGCATTGACGGCTTTGATTCGTAAAATTTCTTGAGCGGCTTGATCGAGCGAACGTGAATCTTTCATGAACACATCAAACAATGCTTGTTCGAACTATGTCAACATAAATACGCAGTATGTATTGCTCCGGTTAATAATAATAACGACGATAACTTGGCCAAAAGCTGAAATCACAGCATCAATCAAATTATTCTCCATCAAAATCTAATGAAACGATCTTAATTTTCTTTTTGCGAAATTCATTTTCAACACGCAGTTTAGATTCAGCTTCAAGCCTACGACTGGCTTCCTGCACTTCAGTCTTTTCCAGACATTCATGAATAGGGATCGCCCAGTTCAGTCCATCTGGAACATCTTCGTAATTTTTATGATTTTTTGTTAAAGGAATAACTTTTGACATGTTATTTTTTTGATGGAAAGTTTTTTTCATACTCTTCGTCAGATTGCCAGCGAGTCAAAAAAATATGATTTCCGTCTGGATCGTGAACTTCCGCAGTAACTCCACCGAAAGGATGCGGCGTAGGCGGAGTTGTAAATTTAATTCCCTTGGCCACAAGTTCCTCGTGATATTTTTCTAAATTGGGAACATTAAAACTAAAGCTGACATTGCTCTTTGTTGTTTCATTGGTTTTCCATGGCTGAAGTGCAAAGTGCAGTTTTCCAAAATCGGCTTCAGCATGCAGCCCACCGCCGTGATCATTTACTTTCAGCGGAACACCCAGTGTTTTATAAAACTCGATCAGGTTGTTCATATTTTTTGTAGAGATAAAAATAGCATTTATAGATTCTAACATTTAGAGACTTCCTCTGTTGAAATTTAAATAGGATTTATTTTTCTACCAATTGACGATTTGAAATTTGTCAGTAATTTCAAGAACTTGGTAGGGAGTACAGGATTCGAACCTGCGACATCGACCTTGTAAGGGTCGCGCTCTACCAACTGAGCTAACTCCCTATTCATTTTTTAATTAAAATAGTTTGGTTCTAAGGTTTCTACCTTTCTACCAATTTTCGCTACACTTCTACCAGTTTCTTGAATGCTGTTTAAGATCCACTAGTGATCTCAACAACTTATAAAGACTAAGTTTTCAAAGAACAGATTCCGTCATCCTTGTAAGGGTGGCGCTCTACCAACTGAGCTAACTCCCTGTAGTAGAAGAGTTTATATAAACTCCTCTAATTAAAGACTCAAGAACTTTTCGCCAAAT
>JANPPN010000156.1:0-40049 GCA_031428535.1 Bdellovibrio sp.
TCCATTGATATTCCCTTCGGTTAAAGCCCCGCCAACTATTGGGGGAGCAAGGATGACTTTTTGTGTTTTAAAGGTCTAACATCTAAGGCACCAGTGGACAAGCCCAGAATGAAGAGCGTATTATTATTTCCTATGAGATTCGAGCTCGAGATTCTTGATGGAACAAACAGGGGAAGGCGCCTATTGCTTCGCAATGGTTTAATTCTTGGCAAAATACAGGAAGAGGTCTCTTTTGACGACCCCGAGATGTTCGCTTCGCACGCCGTAATCAACTATAGTGCCCAAAAGTCTTGGAATATCGAATGTTTAGCGCCTTCAAAAATGCGGCTTGGAACTGAAGAAGTTGCCCGCGCCTCCCTGATTCCCGGGCTTATTTTTCATTTAGGGCAAACCGGCTTTAAAGTTGTTGAGCGGGTTCCTAAAATGCTTGGCCCCTGGAAAGAAGCCTTGCGCGACTGGCTCGAAGGCTTCCGTCCACGAAAAACCGCGACTGAAATCTTCTTTTTTCTACACCCTATCCAACTCATCTTTGTTCGGGGGCCGCAGCTTGAAGAGGCCTATACGTTAAGTTATGGGCCCCGGGAGCTCGGTTATAATAATTTAGACCTTAATATTCAAGATCCTTCCACCCCAAGAAGAGTAGCCCGGTTTTTTCAGGTGGGTGACCAGTCTTATATTGAAAATCTTTGTGGCGACCGGGCAACAATGAATGGTGCGGCTTTTGATCAGCACCGAATTTCCAAGGGAGACCTCTTGCGTGTTTCTAGCTGTGTAATCGAGCTGAGCGTATTATCATGACCACTTCACCTAACTTCATTCCAAAAGAAACCGGAATATTTGCCGCCCTCGACGGAACGCCGATTTATTACGAGATTCGCGGCAAAGGCGAGCCCTTGGTATTTATTTACGGCATCGCCTGCTTGATGAATCATTGGCACAATCAGGTCGAGCATTTTTCTAAAACCCACCAGGTTATTTTATTCGACATTCGCGGCCACCACAAAAGCACGCCGGTAAACAATCCGAATAATTTTTCTTTTGAACATCTTGCATTCGATATTAAAGGTTTGCTTAGCCACCTTAATATTCAAAAGGCCCACTTTGTTGGGCACAGCTTCGGTGTTCCGTATCTGATTAAAACCTACGAGCAGTTCCCCGAGCTGTTTTTGTCGCTGACTTTTATAAACGGTTTTGCTCGAAATCCGCTAAAAAAACTTTTCGGACTCGATTTCGTTGAGCCCTTGTTTAATTTTTTGCGCGAACAGCACCGAAAATCTCCCGATCTATGGAATACGCTCTGGCGGGGAATGATCGATAATCCAATAGCATTTCAGCTCGCCGCTTTGGCCGGAGGCTTCAACATAAAGCTGACACAGTTCAAAGATATCGAAATGTACGGGCGGGGTGTTTCGCGGCTTGATCTCGTATACTTTTTCGAGCTGTTTGAGAGATTGCTTCAGTTCGATGGGGTACATGTTTTGCCCGCAATCGAGTCTCCGGCTCTGATTATTGCCGGCGATCGCGACATGCTGACGCCCACGTCTTATCAGCGCGAAATGCATGACATGATCAAGGGCTCTGAATTTTTACTTATTCCTTATGGATCGCACTGTTCGCAATTAGACTTTCCGGAATACGTCAATTTAAGGTTGGATGTGTTTCTAGCCAAGCACTCAAATAAAAAAACCACTAACAAGTAGTGGTTTTTTTACATTCATAATTTTCTTGAATCAACTATCTGTGTGCAACCTTAGTGATTTTCCAACCGCTTTTCTCAACAGAACTGTCAGAGGTAAATACCAGCTTTACTGAGTCGCCCGTTACGACTGCAGAAAAAGAATCATCGTTATTGCCGCTTAAGGTTTGAAGAACAACGCCATTGGCATCTATCAGCTGCAGTTTATCGTAGTTTGCTTCTGTGTCGAATATTTCAAAGTAAAGAGCAAATTCGCGTACGCCATCAAATTTCAGATCCATAGTGATATTTGTGTTTTTCAGGTAAGGGCTCGGAGATGCAATTGCTGTATCAAGAACTTTACCTTGCCAATTGGCTGGGTCATTGATGTCCGGCTCTGGCATTTTGTTTGTCAGCGCAAGGAACGCATTAACTAGGCCGCCGGTTTTTGTTTTACCTTTTAAACCCGCAATCGGACGCGCCGTTTGCAAAAGTCTTTGTTTAAGTTCGATAGCCGTCAGATTCGGCTCGTTTGCCCAAACAAGTGCGGCCACTCCCGAAACGTGAGGTGTTGCCATCGAAGTTCCAGACCAAGAATCGTAAGCTCCGCCTGTTGAAGAATATATGTTCACACCTGGGGCGCCGATATGCACCGTGCGTTTACCGTAGCTTGAGAAGCTGGCTTTTGCGCCTTGATTGTCAATTGCGGCAACTGAAACAATATTCGGAACATCGTATGTTGCCGGATAAGACGGGTTGGCATCATTGTTATTTGATTCATTGCCGGCCGCTGCGATAAAGAGCGCGCCCGCTTCGTTAGAACGTTTGATCGAATCAAAAAGCGTCTGCGAAAATCCACCGCCACCCCAAGAGTTACTCATCACTTTCGCGCCCATTTTGGTTGCGTAATCAATAGCTTTCAAGGCGTTTTCTAACGTTCCTGATCCATTTGCATCCAGAAACTTAACTGCCATTATTTTTACATCCCAATTTACGCCAACGATACCTTTGCCATCATTGCCCTTTGCGCCGATGGTTCCCGCACAATGAGAACCGTGGCCTTGGTCATCCGTTGCGTTTCCGTTTCCGGTAATCGCGTTGAAACCATGGATATCATCGATAACACCGTTTTTGTCATCGTCAACGCCGGCTTCGCCCTTAAGTTCGGCTTCGTTTGTCCAGAGGTTCTCTACTAAATCCGGGTGATTGAAATCAACACCGGTATCAATTACTGCCACAATTACTTTGTCAGAACCTGTGGTGATATCCCAGGCCTGTTCAACTCCGATATCTACTCCTGCCACGCCGACTTTTCCGGAAGAGTCTTTTTGGCCAAGGTTTTTTAAACCCCAAAGTTGTCCCATCATCGGATCATTGGAAACCCGGTTAGCTCTATAAATATAATTCGGTTCTGCGATGTCGACCAACGGATTAAGCGCAAGAGCTTTAACTCCCGAAAGCGTTGTTTCAAATATAGCGCGTTTAACCACGACGATGTTTTGTGAAGGAATGTATGATTTTACATACGCTCCCAATGAGCCAGATAATGTCGTTCTGTTCATTTCCATAATATTTGGTTTTAAGCGAACAATGTATTCACCCGGAACCGATTCGACCTGTAGAACATTTGAATTTGCAGTTATTGAAACAGCGAGTGTCGCAAAAGCTAAAAATTGTTGAACTCTTCCATTGAGCATCATAGAAATCTCCTTCCGTGAGATATAGATCTTTATTGGTTTAAAAATCCTACCAATGCCCAGTCCGGCCGAGCATATTTTTTTCGGGTTCCACTTTGAAACTAGACCATAGCCTAGCTAGCGGATTTATTGAGGCGATCCACAAAAGGTCTTTCTACATATATATAGAGTGGAATCGAGAAAAAGAATGTTAATACGCTTGCTAATACATAAACGAAAAGCCCCTGCATTAAGCCCACGTCTGTAATTTCTTTTATGTTTGTTGTTCCAAAAACAGCGACCGCAGCAACTGCAATAAACGGAAAATGAAATAAATAGATCGGGAAAGATAACCTCGAGATCGGGTGCCAAATCCGCAAACTTAAAAAGTGGGAGGGCGCTTTGAATAAGGCTCCTCCGGATGAACAGCCCAGAACTAAAATAGCCACGCCTAAAGCAAAAGCCTGCCGTGAGCCCGCAAGGAAAACAAAGTTAAGCCTTTCAGAAAATGGTGAATAAAACCATGACGTCGGATCGTAAACGGGAGTCAACACCGGCACAGCAATCAAAATTCCGGCCGCAATAAATGCCATAATACTCAAATATTTTTTCTTAAAAAAATCGACAATTTTCTGAGAATACACCGCTCTGATGTACGCGAGCAGAAGACCGGCAACAAATGGACCGAATCTGGCCAGATCCGACTCATAAAACTGTCGTCCCATCAAGGTGGAAAACTCACCTTTGTCCGCCGCCAGAAACAAATCTGTAATTGGTCTTGTGTAAAGTTGTGGATTTTCAACTAAAATGGCCGCTGTCGCAACAAACGACGATAAGAATAAGATCAATAGCGTGGTCCCGCAGTATTTAATCGATTTTAGCAGCAGAAAAAGCAACGGCACTAAAACGAAATACTGCACTTCAACTGTAAGAAACCAGCCAACCGGAATAATTGTGCGCTCGCCAGAAATAATGTTGTTCAGAAACACAAGATTGCTGAAAAAGTATTTTCCAAAATGCTCCCATTGCGCAACTGTATAAAGGCCAAGTGCAACCAAAAACAGAGGATAAATTCTGTAAAATTTTTTTTTGTAAAATGTGAGTGCGGCCCTGAAGTTAAAAAGCTGCAGGTTTCTAAAGAGCGGAATCCCTATGACAAGTCCGCTCAAAAGAAAAAAAGCATCAACACCCTTTTCGCCGTGCCAGAGCGGTTGAAGAAAAACCGGCATGTTCAGAATAAACTGTTGAGCTTTAGCATTGTCGAAAACCTGAATAATTCCAACGACAACGTGAAAGGCAATGATACTGAGAACCGAAATGGCCCGGATACCATCAATAACTGGATCATGCTTTTCATTTTTTGCAAAAATTTCTGTAAAATACGCTTTTGTTTTCAAGAACTAGATCTTGAACTTTTAGCCGTGAGTTCTCAATGAAAAAGTGCGGGCTTAGGCTTTTTTGCGAGAGTCGTTTTCCGTGTCAATGAAATCAAATTCGAGTTGTTTCGGGAAGGTCACTATTTTTTGCGGATTTTTCTGAATGATCCGTTTTTCGGTCGGCGTTTGAACATTGACCCCGGCCGACTGCTTAATTAAGTACTTAATAAAAGCTTCCTTAGCCGAATCTGAGCTGTTTTCATTAAAACCGATGTCTTGCATTAACTGACCGATTTTTTTCATAAACCCTCTTTCATCTCTCGCGTACTTATCGTCAGCGAGTCGCAATCTATTGAGATGAAAGTCTGGTTGGGGGCTCAAAGTTGAAAAAAATCAATGCTGTCGTCTAAGAATGGGACGATAGTCGCGGCAAAACCGGTTATTAATGTCATATTGCGCATTTTTGGGGACGGCATTGCCTTTTGTTATGTGAGTTTGCGTTAAAAACGGTCAACCCGGTTCAACACGAATGATCCAAGCACTTTGCTGGTACCATTGGCAAGAACTTCATAAAAGTTTCCGGCAGTCTTTTCAGAGTTATTGAGTTTGTAGATTTGAATATACTTATCGGCCGGCAGGTTAAATATCCGGCCGCTAAGGCCTTTAATTTTTTTCCCGCAGTTATTGTCGATTTTTTCAGATATCGATTTTTCTTTAAAAAACCAAGCCGTTTTTCCATAAAGCTCTTCGCGGAGCTTGGTCTGGCCGACCTTCAGTTCGAACTCCAGTGAACCAAAGTTCGTAAGGTTAATGTTTTTGACGCTGCCTTTGTAAACGCCAAGCAACTGCTCGCAATCACTAGCATCCTGGTAGTCTGCTTGCTTTAAGTAAGCTTTCAAATTTTTAATCTCAACTTTTTTCAGGTCTCGTAACGTGTTCTCGCCGCCGCCCGAATTCTGAACCATCCATTCAAAAGATTTGAGTTTATTTATATTAAGCTTGGCTGTGGCCGGTTTTGGCTGTTCAGTCTCTTCATTGGCCATTGGGGCTTCTGGCGTCTTGGGTGCTGTCGCGGCTATCGGCACAGGCGTCGCCTGCGCTTGTTGCGCCCGCTTAAGGATAGCGTCTCGATTCTGAATTGTTAACCCAAGATCCGTTAAGAAAACATGCAAAATTTGCGCAAGCAACTCGTCGGTCTTTTTAGTATCTGCGCGATCAGTAATATTCTGCAGTTTTATTTTCACATTTTCTAAATCCGCTCTGGCAATGTTCAGTTCTTCAGTGGCCTTTACAAGATTTTTATGTTCAGAACTTTCATTATATGTTCTTTCGCCATAATTGCTTCCGAACATAAACGCCGCCACCAGTGCCGAAATTCCGAGAAAAATCTTGATAAAGTCCTTCATCTAAACCCCGTCTCCGCCGGCAACTTCTTCTTTTCTGAGAATCGTTGCGCGTAAATACTCACGATTCATCTTTGCGATGTTAATCAGCGAAATGTCTTTCGGACAGGCGGCAGAACAGGCGCCCGTTGAGGTGCAGGCGCCAAAGCTTTCGGCGTCCATTTGAGCAACCATGCTAAGGGCGCGCGAGTCGCGCTCGATTTTTCCCTGTGGCAGCAGCGCCAAATGATTGATTTTCGCGCTGGTAAAAAGAGCCGCTGATGCATTTTTACATGAAGCTACACAGGCTCCACAGCCAATGCAGGCCGCAGACAAGAAAGCTTCGTCGGCATCCGGTTTTGGAATTGGCAAATTATTTGCGTCTTGTGCGTTACCGGTGTTAACAGAAATATAGCCGCCGGCCTCAATGACCCGGTCAAGCGCCGAGCGGTCGCAGAACAGATCTTTTACAATTGGAAAAGCCGTTGCCCGCCATGGTTCAAGTACGAGTTCTTCATTATTCTTAAAATGTCGCATGTGAAGCTGGCAGACCGTCGTGCTTTTTTGCGGGCCATGAGCATTGCCATTAATCATGAAGCCACAACTTCCACAGATTCCTTCGCGGCAGTCATGATCAAAAACAATGGGGTCGTTTCCGATTTTGATCAAATTTTCATTCACGGAGTCCAGCATCTCCAGAAATGAAGCATCGGGTGAAACTTCTTTTGCCTCGTACGTTTCAAACTTTCCTGCCGCTGCTGCAGATTTTTGACGCCAGACTTTTAACGTTAGGTTTATATTTTGTTTTTTATTCATTGTTCGCCTCTACTTATAAGATCTTGTGGCAAGTTTAACATTGTCGAATTTCAGTTCTTCCGTGTGACGGATTTGCGCCTTATCGGGAGATCCGCTCCAGGCCCAGGCCGCAACATGACAGAATTTTTCATCATCGCGCCGGGCCTCGCCGTCACTTTGAAATTCTTCCCTGAAGTGACCGCCGCAGGACTCTTCGCGGGTTAAGGCGTCTCGGCACATAAGCTCACCGAGCTCGATGAAATCAGCAACTCTTCCGGCCTTTTCTAGCTCGGGATTAACCTCATTTGCCGCTCCTGGAACTCTGACGTCGCCCCAAAAAGTTTTTCTAAGATTTGCAATTTTTGCAACAGCCTCAGTTAAGCCTTTTTTGTTTCGCGACATTCCGCAGTTTTCCCACATGATATGACCCAGCTCTTTGTGAAGACTGTCGACAGTTCTGGTTCCCTGCACCTTCATCATGCTTGCAATTTCGCTTTTTACATTGTTTTTAGCGGCCTTAAACTCGTCTCCCGAAAGTCGAACTTCATTCAACTTGGTATTTACAATGTAGTCTCCAATAGTATACGGAAGCACGAAATAGCCGTCGGCCAGTCCTTGCATCAACGCCGAGGCGCCAAGCCTGTTCGCTCCGTGATCCGAAAAATTTGCTTCGCCCGCTACAAACAAGCCGGGAATTGTACTCATCAAATTGTAATCTACCCAGAGGCCGCCCATTGTATAGTGTGGCGCGGGGTAAATTCGCATCGGCAATTTATACGGGTTTTCGCCGGTGATTTTATCGTACATTTGAAACAGATTCCCGTATCTCTCTGCAATTTTACTTTCACCGAGGCGCTTGGTGCTGTCTTTAAAATCCAGATAGACTGCTTTTTCTCCCTGAGCGCCAAAGCCCTCATCGACGCGGAACTTTGCTTGTCTTGAGGCCACGTCCCGCGGTGCCAAATTCCCGAAGCTCGGATAAATTCGTTCGAGATAATAATCTCTTTCGTTTTCAGGGATATCCTGAGGCGGGCGTAAGTCGTTCTTTTTTGACGAAACCCAGACGCGCCCATCGTTCCTGAGTGATTCTGACATCAACGTCAACTTAGACTGATTTTCACCATGGACAGGAATACAAGTCGGATGAATCTGCGTAAAACAAGGGTTCGCAAAAAATGAACCTTTTTTATGGGCTTTCCATGTCGCGGTTACGGCGCATGCCATCGCATTTGTAGAAAGATAAAAAACATTTGAATAACCACCTGAGGCCACAACAACAGCGTCGGCCATGTGTGATTCAAGTTCGCCGGTAGAAAGGTTCCGGACAATTATTCCGCGTGCTTTGCCGTCAATGACGACGAGGTCTAACATTTCTCTTCGGGTATTTAGCTCGACCGAGCCTAAATCAACCTGCCTCATCATCGACGAGTAGGCGCCCAACAATAATTGCTGACCTGTCTGTCCGCGCGCATAGAAGGTGCGGGAAACCTGTGCGCCCCCGAATGACCGGTTCGAAAGCAAGCCGCCGTATTCGCGCGCCAACGGAACGCCTTGTGCAACCGCTTGATCGATAATGCTGACCGACGCTTCTGCCAAGCGGTAAACGTTGGCTTCGCGGGCGCGGAAGTCACCACCCTTAACGGTGTCATAAAACAGACGATAAATTGAATCGCCATCGTTTTGATAATTTTTTGCAGCGTTAATTCCGCCTTGTGCCGCAACTGAGTGGGCCCGCCGAGGAGATTCGTGTACGCAAAAAGCCTTTACTTTATATCCGAGCTCGCCAAGCGAAGACGCGGCGGAGGCGCCCGCAAGACCCGTTCCCACCACAATTACGGTGTGTTTTCGTTTGTTGGCCGGGTTTACCAGCTTCATGTGAAACTTTTGATCTTTCCACTTTGTTTCGATCGAACCGCTCGGAATTTTACTGTCTAATATTGCTGACATGCTTTGCTCCAAATTATTTGTAAAAAAGAAAAACGTAAACGGGTTGCGATATAAATCCGCCGGCAACAACCAGGGCATAGGCCCACGCTGCGGTTTTTATTCCATTTTGCATTTTTCGTTCAAGTACTCCAAACGACTGAAACACCGAGGCTGCGCCATGGCTCAGATGAAACATTAGAAGAACAAGGCAAACAGCATACCAGACAACGTATCCGGGCATTTGAAAAACCTCGAGGGTTAGCCGATGAAGATCGCGCATTATAACGCCATTCACATTTGTTTCATAATACGTTCCATATTTGAAAGTAATAAGATGAAAAATGATGAATGCCAAAATCATTGAGCCCTGAACAGCCATGTATCGAGAGGCCCAAGAAGATTTTTTATCTCCGTTTGGAGCGACGGCATAGCGGGTGCCGCGCGCCGCGCGATTTTGCTTGGTTAAAACGACTGCGCAAATAACATGAACAATCAGCGCCACCAGCAGCGCTGCCTCGCTCCCGTAAAGTATAATTTTATTGGACACAATGGCGTGTCCGTAAGAATTAAACGCCTCTGGCCCAAGAAAAATAAGCATATTTCCCGCCATGTGAGCCATTACAAAGCCCAGCCAAACAAGCCCGGTGATGCCCATGAGATATTTTCGACCAACCGTCGACTTAAAAAACTCCAACATATTGATTCCTTAACTTCGTTTTTTCAATTGCTTAATCGCCAAGGGATCAAATTACTCTTGATCATCTATCTTGTCACTTTTCGCAGACGGGTTTTAGATTATGTTTTGCAACATGTTAATTCATAAAAAGGTTCATGTTATTAGCGACCTACGTTAAGATTATAGGCTTAAACGTTGCGAGGTTTCCATGAAGATTTTTGTCTGTCTAAAACAGGTGCCTGATACTGAAACTAAAATTAGAATCCTTCCCGATCAATCGGGTATCGACCCTGCCGGGATCAAGTGGGTGATGAACCCTTACGATGAGCATGCTGTTGAAGAAGCCATTAAGTTTAAAGAAAAAAATCCGGCAGCCCAGATTTGGGCCATCACTTTGGGGCCCAAGCAGCGGGCTGTAGAGGCTTTGCGAACTGCGCTGGCGATGGGCGCAGACGAGGGAATTGTCGTCAATTGTACCGAGAACCTCGATGCTTATTCAACCGCGAAGGCTCTGGCTCAGGTTGTTTCCGCAGAAGGTCCTGCGCATTTAATTTTTACCGGAAAATTGTCGATCGATGCCAATCAGTCATCGGTTCCCCAAATGGTCGCGGAGTTTCTGGGTATTCCGCATGCAACGGTAGTTTCTAAATTTGAAGCTGCTCCAGAAAATGCAAACGTCGAGCGAGACATTGAGGGCGGAGCAAAAGAGTTAATGCAGGTAATGTACCCTTCGTTGATAGCTGCCAATAAAGGTTTGAACATGCCCCGCTATGCTAGCCTTCCGGGCATAATGAAAGCCAAGAAAAAAATTATTAAAGAAATTGAATTTGCATCACTTGGCGTGACGCCGGCAGACCAAAAAGTTAAATATGTTGAATACACTCTTCCTCCTGATAAGCCGGCAGTAAAGCTTTTAACTGGGGATGTTCCGTCGCAAGTTAGCCAGCTCGTTTCTTGTCTCCGTAATGACGTAAAGGTTATTTAATTTTTGAAAGGTTGCTTATGTCTAAAGTTTTAGTATTTTCAGAGTTCCAGTCTTCTGGTTTAAAAAGAAGCTCTCAAGAGCTTCTGCAATTTGCAGCCTCAACCGGGCGGCCCGTCGTGGCTCTCGCTCTGGGTTCTTCTGCTTCTCAGATGGCTGCGCAGCTTGCGCACCACGGGGCTCAAGAAGTTATCGTTTGCAAAGACCCAGCATATGACGCCTACAATCCTGAGCTTTTTGCCGCAGCTGTTGCTGAAGCAATTAAAACCACCGGCGCAACTCTTGTTTTGGCCTCAGCCTCTTCGGCAGGAAAAGATCTCTTTCCGCGAGTAGCTGCAAAATTAGGCGCGGGTGTGGTTTCAGACGGAACGGCCCTCACTGTTTCAGACGAAGTTGTTAAAGTTAAGAAGCCCCTTTATTCAGGAAAATGTTTTGCAACTGCAACTTTTGAAAATTCAATTGTAAAAATTGTTTTGATGCGCGCCAATCAACTACCGGTAGCGGCCGCAGACACAAGTAAAACCGCAACTGTTACCGAGCAGGTTTTTGAAAAGCCTAATTTAAAAACTTTAATAAAAGAAATTGTTCGTGGCGCAGCCGAAAAGCTCGATTTAACCGAGGCTAATATTATTGTTTCGGGCGGGCGCGGGCTTAAAGAAGCTGCAAACTTCAGTCTGTTAAATGATTTGGCCGCCGTCCTTGGCGCAACTGTTGGGGCATCAAGAGCCGTTGTAGATGCCGGCTGGGTCGGACACTCGATGCAAGTCGGGCAAACCGGAAAAACTGTAGCTCCAACTCTTTATATTGCTGTTGGAATTTCGGGGGCAATTCAACATCTGGCCGGTATGAGCGGGAGCAAAGTTATTGTCGCAATTAACAGTGATCCAAACGCTCCGATTTTTCAAAAAGCAACCTACGGAATCGTTGGGGATGCCTTTGAGGTTGTTCCAAAGCTGACGGAAGAGTTTAAAAAGCTTTTACATCACTGATTCATGCATAAACTGCGGGGCTTAATCGTCGGTATTATTGTTTTTATTGTTTACCGGCTTATTTCATGGAGTTGGAAAATCCAGGTCCATGAGCCCGAGCGCCTGCTCGAGGATATCAAAAACAAAAAACCCTATATCCTGGCACATTTTCACGGAGATGAGGCCGCATTGTTGTTCTTGGCAAAAAAATACAGGCTTTCAACAATGATATCCACAAGCAAAGATGGCGAGATGATGAACGTCATTTACAAACTTCTCGGCGGCAAAACCTCGCGTGGCTCGTCAACGCGTGGTGGGGTTTCTGCTCTTAAGGGTTTGATTCAGCTCATAAAAAACGGCGCCGGTTGCAATATTGCCGTCGACGGACCAAAGGGCCCAATCTATGCGGTAAAGCCCGGCGTGTTTGAGCTTTCCCGATTAGTAAAAGCCGATATTTTTGCAGGCGGTGCCTATTGCGAGTCGGCGTGGAAATTTCCGCGCTCATGGAATCAGGCTTACTTTCCAAAACCTTTTGCAAAAGTTGTAATTGTTTGGCTCGGTCCTATTGGGCCAATAACAAAAACCGATGACCCTCGTTCTCCGGAATTAGCAAAAGCCCTGCAAAATCAGCTCTTTGCCGCGCGGCAACAGGCGTCCTATTTATTTGGAGTATCGTCAACGTGACTGTAACATTTAAGTACGTTAGATGAAGCAAAGGATGCACGATTATGAAATGGACTTTATTCGTTTTGATTTTTATCAGTTCTATAGTTTTTGCCCAAAAAGAAACTGCGGTTGTTGCAACTGTCGGCACAAAAAAGATTACACTTGAAGAGTTCAACAGGCGCTACAACGAGGTTACCTCGCAAGTGCTTGCAAATCCTCCTTCAAAGGCCGTATTTTTAGAAGAACTTGTTCGTTACGAGCTTGGCGTTCAAGAGGCCCGAAAACGTGGCTTCGAAAAAGATCCCATCGTGCAAGACCGGATAAATCAGGAAATCTACAAAGCGTTTTTAGAAAAGGAGCTTGGTAAAAAAGTTGAGGAGAGCACCGTAACAGATGCTGAAATGCGAAATTGGTATACCAGTAATCCCCAAATTCGTTTGTCCGATATATTAATTGAAGTTAAGCCCGGCGCCACCGCCGAACAGCGCGAAGAAGCCCGCAAACGCGGAAAGGAAATTCTCGAAGAGGTCAAAAAATCAAAAAGACCTTTTGAAGAACTTGTTCGCCTTTACTCTGACGATATCACTACAAAAAACCTGGGTGGTGACATCGGATGGCAATCACGTATTTCCTTGGTTGCAGCGTATTACAGTGCCGCAAATGCGCTGAAGGTCGGAGAAACTACAACGAACTTGGTTGAAACTCCGTTCGGGTTTCACATTATAAAACTAACCGGGCGCCGAAGCTATGAAGAGGCAACAAAACGAGAAATCAGAATGGCTGTTTACGATGTTAAGCGAAAAGCCGTGTTCGATTCTTTCTTCGCCGGCGTCAGAAAAAATTACAAAATAAATGTTAATTCCAAATTGGTTGAGTAGTTTTTTTAAGCCGCCTTTAGTTGTTGCGCTGATTTTTCTTACATCCTGTGATTTTATTTCGAGTAAGATTCTCACAAAACCAATTGTCCAGGTTGAAAACGTCTCCCTTTCGGCGCAAAATTTTTCAAAAGAGTTGGCTATAAAGCTGAAGGATCTTGATGCTCTTTCAGCCAAAGACCCTAAAATTCTTTCGGTATTTAAAGATCAGATAATAAATGATTTCGTGATATCAACTTTTGTAAGCCTCTGGTTTAAAGAAAATTCTCTGACGCTTACTTCGGCCGAAATCGATATTGAAGTTAAGTCGATGCTCTCAGCATATCCGACAGACGCCTTGTTTCGCGAGCTTCTCAGCCAGGCGCGGCTCAGCTACTCCGAATGGCTCCAAAAAGTTGAGGCTGTTCTGAAAAAGAAACACCTGTTAGCGGCGCTTAGTAAAGATGCTCCAAAAATAACAGACGATGAGCTCTTGTCTTACTACAACAACAATCGCCCGAGGTACGAACAGCCCGAAGCGATTTTGCTTGCACATATCCTTGTTAATGACGACGGAGAGGCTGAACTTGTAAAAAATCTACTTCGAAAACAGCCCTTTACGGAGGTGGCAAAGAAGTACTCCAGCGCCTACAATCGGGAATCCAAAGATGTTTACGGTTGGATCGAGCGTGGATACGCCCCTGAGTTGGAAAAGTCTTTCAAGCAGCGTGTTGGCGAAACCCTTGGTCCGGTGAGGCTCTCAGACGGCATCCATATCTTTAAGTTGATGGAAAAAAAGCCCTTTAAAATCAGAACCTTTGCAGAAGCCCAGAACCAAATTGCCTCTGAGGTGCGCGCCTTGCGGGAAACCGCAAGGTTTACATCTTGGCTCGATGTGCAAATCAAAAAATATCGGGTCAAAAAAAATCTAAATATGCTAGATTCTATTCGGGTTGAAACCCGGTAGGTACCAATATGAAAAACACGATAATTCTTGCTGCAATTCTTTTCTCAGGCGCGCTCTCGGCCAAAGAGGTCGTCGACAAAGTTGTTGCCACGATCAATGGTGAAATAGTTTTACTGTCTGATGTTAAGAATATGCAGAATCGAGTAAAAAAACAGGGTTCTATCGATGATACCCTCCTGCTTGGTGAGGACCCCGAGAACTTTAAAACCGACAAAAAGGCACAGCTTGCCTTTTTGATCCGCGAAAAGCTCGTCGAATCCGAAATCAAGCGCCTTGGGATGTCTGCTTCTGATGAGCATATCAACGGCGAGTTTGCTCAGATGGCAAAAAAAAATCAAATGAAGCCGGAAGAGTTTGAAAAGTTTTTAGCAACCCAGGGCTTCAAGCCTGAGGAATATAAAACAATTCTTAAGGCCCGCTTTGAGCGTCAGACTTTTTTTGAAAAAGAAATTGTCAGCAAGCTTCGAATTACAGATGAGGACGCTTACGGAGTGTTCCAGACAAAATATCCTAATTATCGACCAAGGGTCGGCGAGTTTAAAATAGCTCAGATTTTTTTCGCGAATAAAAAGGGCGGCGGCACCGGGGCGCTTGAGCGCGCCACTTCTGCTTTTAAGAGATTGACTGCCGGTGAGTCTTTCGAAGCTCTTGCAAATCAACTTGATGAAACTCCGGGATCAAATAAAGATGGCGTTTTGGGCGTATTTAAATCCGGCGAGTTCTTGCCTGACATCGAAAAAGCAATTGGCGATCTTGCAGTGAACACGGCGTCTGGAATTCTACGGGGCCCCGACGGCTATCACATTGTTAAACTCCTCGATAAAAAAACTGTGGTCGATCCTAATTTTTTAAAGGCAAAAGAATCCATTAAGGCCTCTTTGGTTCAGCAAAATTTTGAGCGACAGTTAAAAAATTGGTTTGAGCTGAAAAAAATCGAAGCCAGTATTAAAATCTATAATGACGTCCTTTAAAAAAATTGCAATTACTACTGGCGACACAAAAGGGATTGGTTTTGAAGTTACGGCAAAAGCCTTGAGCCGGTTAAGTCCTGCGGCCAAGAGTCAGAATACTTTGCTCTTTTTATTCCGGCATCAATCTCAGGAAAAGGCTCAACCAAAATACTTTCGACTCATTGATAAAAAGTGGCGACGTAGAACTTTTGATTCACTAGGCTCTGCCCTTGCCTTTGTCGGAAAAAATAAATCGTTGCCAAAAAATTTTCTTATTGATTTGTCGCTGGAGTCAACGCCTGCTGATTGGGTTGTGCAGGCCGCGACGGCTTGTAAAAATGGCGTATTAACGTCGCTGATTACGGGCCCGCTTTCAAAATCTCTAACTTCGGCCTTGCCTCAAAAAGCGCTGGGTCACACGGGTATACTTCGTCTGCTCTTTCCAGAGCGAGAGCTTTTCATGTCATTTGTCGGCAAATATTTTAATGTGATTTTGGCCACCGACCATCTGCCTCTCTCAAAGGTAGAAAGTCAGCTTAAGTCTACGGGCATTCAATCTGTTGTTGCGGCCGCCATTCAGTTTAAACGATTAATTAAATCTAAGAAAAAAATCGCAATTCTGGGATTAAACCCCCACGCGGGCGAGGGTGGCCTAATCGGCGATACCGAAAGAAAACTTTTTTCTACAACCCCCAAAGACTTGGTGGGGCCGCTTGTACCTGATGCCGCCTTCCTTAAAAAAAACTGGAAGCTTTATTCGGCATTCATTTGTCTTTATCACGATCAGGGCCTGATTCCGTTTAAAATGCAACACGGGCAGGATTCCGGCGTACAATTGACACTTGGCCTGCCATTTATTAGAACCAGCGTCGATCATGGAACAGCATTTGAACTCTTCAATAAAAATGTAGCCAACCCAAATTCCATGTTGGAAGCTATTAAACTCGGAATCAAATTAACAGGAGCTTAAGATGTTTAGTCCGGTAATCTTCAGGGAATACGATATTCGCGGCGTGTACAACGAACAATTTGATTTGGATTTTGCCTACAAGCTGGGGAAAGCTTTTACTGCATATGTTTTTGGAAAAACCTCAAAAAAAGCACTTCGTTTTTCGATCGGTTACGATGCGCGCACTTCGTCTCTGGATATCGTGAAGCAACTTGCGGCCGGCATGAGCGACTCCGGGGCCGACGTCACGGTACTTGGCCTAGTTACAACTCCGGTTTGTTATTTTTCAACTTTCCAGCTCGATCTTGATGGCGCAATAATGATAACCGGAAGCCACAACCCGCCCGAATACAATGGCTTTAAAGTTTCGTTAGGAAAGACCACAATTTTCGGAGAAGAAATTCAGGCGCTGAAAGCCATTTTGCAGTCTGGAAACTTCATTTCGGGCGCTGGCTCAGTAAAAAATTATGACATTCATCCAGAATATTTAGCCCGATATCAAAAAGAGTTCGGCCAGATTAAACCTCTAAAGGTTGTTTTGGATTGCGGGAATGGCGCCGGCGGCAGCATCGTAAGACGACTCTTTAATGCCGTCGGGTTAACCCCTGAAATATTATTTGAACAACCAGATGGAACCTTCCCTAATCACCATCCTGATCCGACTGTTGAAGAAAACCTCGTCGATCTCCGAAAGAAAGTTCTCGAAACAGGCGCTGTTTGCGGGATTGGTTTTGATGGCGACGCCGACCGCATAGGCGTCGTGGATCATGCAGGCAAAATGATTTACGGCGATGAGCTCATGACTATATTTGCCCGCGATGTTCTTTTAAATTCCAAAGGTGCAAAAATTGTCGGAGACGTTAAGTGTTCAGATCGTATGTATCATGACATCGCAAAAAATGGCGGCGAGCCCATTATGTGGAAGACCGGACACAGTCTGATCAAAGAAAAAATAAAAAACGAAAAAGCTCCTTTCGGTGGCGAAATGAGCGGCCATATCTTTTTTGCGGATAGAAACTACGGCTATGATGATGCTCCCTATGCCGGACTTCGCCTTTGCGAAATTCTTTCGAAATCAGGAAAGACTATTCCCGAGCTTTTAACAGGTTTGCCCGCCGCATTTAATACGCCCGAAATCAGAATCGACACGACGGAAGAAAAAAAGGTTCTGATTGTAGAAAAAGTTAAGGAAAAATTTTCGAACTCAAAAGACAGCGGTATTAAAGTAAATCTGATAGATGGAATTAGAATCAGCTTTGAGGATGGGTGGGCTTTGGCGCGCGCATCAAATACTCAACCTGTTTTGGTCGTCCGTTTTGAATCAAACACAGCCGCGGGGCTCGATAGAATTCAAGGCGCCATCATGGCCGTCGTGAATCAGTATTTATAGCTTCAAAAAGAAAAGGGCCACTTGCGTGACCCTTTTTTCATTTTAAACTTTTGTATTTTAAAACTAGAAACCGAAAGTAGCTGCCGGAATCTTAATGAAGGCTACCAAGAACGCCAAGATTACCAAAGACTCGATAAGAGCCAAAGATAAAATAAGTGGCGTGAACAGCTTGTCGCCAGCTGCTGGATTTCGCGCGATTCCTTCTAATGCAGAAGCTGCTGCTTTACCCTGCGCAGATGTTCCGCCATATACCGCTAAACCGATTGCGATACCTGCACCAATCGCAACTAATCCTGCGCTTGATGTATTTGCAGCCGCTTGAGCCGCGTCCTGTGCGAATGCCGCAGCAGAAGCTAAAGTTGTTACGGCAAATAAAAATGCCTTTTTCATGAGAACTCCTTTTGTGTTTTAGTGGTCGTGGGCTGTAGCAAGAGCCACGTAGACCATTGATAATAATGTAAAGACGAACGCCTGGATCGTACAAACCAGAAGTCCCATTGCATAGAATGGAATTGCGGGACCAAGTGGGAACAATCCTAAAAATACGGAAAGAACCGTATGGTCGCCCGTCATAACGTTTGCAAGACGCAAACCTAACGTCAGCGGTCGGATGACGTGTGAAATGAGCTCAATAATTAACATCAGCGGCGCTAGCCACAAAACCGGTCCCAAAAAGTGTTTCAGGTAGCCGAGCCCGCCCTCTTTTAAACCGATAACATTGTACGCTAAAAATGAAAATACACCGAAAGAAAAAGTTGTGTTGAAATTTTCCGTTGCGGGTGTCATTCCCGGAATTAAGCCCACCAGATTATTAAAAAAAATATATGTAAAAATCGCAGTGAAGTAGGGAGCAAAAGCGCGGCCATGATGCCCGATAACTTGATCTGCGAGCCCGCCAATATACTCAGCGAATACTTCAAAAATTCCGCGAACAGAAAATTTTCCGGCTGGGATAACTGCGGCTTCTCCGGTACCGAGACTTACTCGCGCAACCACGCCCATAATCATAATCAGCGCAGAAACCAAAATCAGCGTGGCCACATGAACATAGTGGTGTCCAACACCTGGTATTAGTTGCGTCCAATTAAAATGCATACGGCCTCCGGATTATAAGTTTTCTGTTTTTAGGGACTTCATTAACATCGCGGCAAATACCGAGAAAAGTAGCGACGCCAGACCAATCAAAAAACCGATGACATTTAGCCAGCCGGCAACCGAAAGTCCCCATAAAATCATTCCTAAAATTACGTACTTAAATATAATGACGAAAACGGCTAACGCAATAGATTTTTTCGAAAAGATTCGTTTCCAGGAAAAGGAAAGGGCAGCAAGGTTCAAAAGTACGATGAGGGCTCCGATAACCACATTTGCTGAAAAACCGAAGCCAAAATAGAAATATGTCGCAATCGAAGCGGTAAAGCCATAGACAACGACCGCTGCTGCTATATAGTTAATCATTTTTGAGATTCTTTAGCTTTGTTATTAAACTAATGAACCAGATTAGAAATGCTCCCAAGACGCAGAATGCTTCTGCACCAGCACCGTAGCCCCTCTTTGACAGTTCTTTGCCTATCCACAGCGCAATTAAAATCAAGGAAATCAGTTCAAACCCTATTGTCGCAAAAATCAAATATTTGTTTTTTTTCACTTTCGGCGACCTTTGAATAGTGGCTTATTTGCAAATCTCTCTTTTAGTCTTTTATAGCGTAATTCAAAATAAGCTTTATCTTTTATTTGTTTTTCATGTTTGGTCAAGTACTCCAGGGCTTCTTTATATTCTTCGTTTTCCTCATAAACCACCGAAACAGCAATGTAGAGGTTTTCATCCTGAAAAAATTTCGAATCTTTCGTAAGTATTTCATTATAGGACTGGATTGCTTCCTTATACTTTTTTTCGGCTATCAAAACCTGAGCCTTGAGTTTTAAAAAATTCAAAGTCTCATCTTTTGAAGTTTTTAAAGAGTTGTTGATCTCTTCAATCGCTTGTTGATTATCGCCGGTCAGGTAATGCGCCTGTGAAATTCTGAATTTAATTTTTTCCTTTTCGGCCTCATCTTTAATAAGTGGCTCAAGTATCTGCAGCTCTTTCAGGGCAAGACCGTAGCTCTGTAAATTTTCAAGATAGATTTCTGAGATTGCCCCCTGCGAACTTATCCGCTGGTCGACTTCTTCGGCACCAAGAACTATGCTGCGGTAAATTCGGATAGATCTGTCATAATCCTGAATTTCAAAGCGCGCGATTCGCGCGGCTTCAATTAGATGTTTATTCTTTAATGGGTTTTTTTTCTCAAGGTTTGCGCTTTTTTCAAGAAGATCAACGGCAATTCGGAAGTGGCCTTTTTCTATCTCTGCATAGGCTTCGTTATATAGTCTGTCGGCCGCAGGTGTGCAGCCGCTAATTTGTATTAGCGCTGCAACGAAAAGTACAAATTTAATGTACTTCTTCGCCTGTTTTATCTTCATCCTCAACAACTGCGATTCCTTTTACATATTCTTGTTTTTCATCGAGATTAATCAGTCTTACGCCCTGAGTATTTCTTCCCAAAACGGATATATCGGAAATTTTCATTCGAATTACCTGACCCTGATCAGTTGAAAGAATTAACTCGTGCAAAGGAGAAACTTTTTTTGTACCAACGACGTTTCCGACTTTATCGGTTGTCTTCTGGGTAATAATTCCAACTCCGCCACGGCTTTGAACCCGATATTCTTCAACAACTGTACGTTTGCCGTAACCTTTGGTGGTTACCATTAAAATGGTGTCTTTCGTTTGTTTTTCAAGAACTTCCATTGCAACAACACAGTCATCTTTAGAAAGCGTTATTCCTTTCACCCCTCGGGCAGAGCGGCCCATCGAACGGACATCGTCTTCGTTAAATCGGATCGACATTCCCTCTTTCGTTGCAATGAATATATCGCATTGGCCATCAGACAGACTTACCGCAACAACCTGATCTTCAAGATCTGTCGTTAAAGCAATAATTCCGGCCTGGCGCGGGTTAGAAAATGCATCTAGAGATGTTTTTTTGATAATTCCCTTTTCAGTCAGCATGACAACATGTTTGTTTGCTGAAAATTCATTAACCGGAAGAATAGCTTTTACTTTTTCCCCTGCTGCCAAATTTACAACATTCGCAATTGCTTTACCTTTAGAAGTTCTGCTGCCGAGAGGAAGTCGATGAACCTTGCACCAATAAACTTTTCCTTTATCGGTAAATACAAGTAACATCGTCTTTGTTGAGGCCGTGAAGATGTCGGTAACATAGTCTTCTTCGCGAGTTTCCATGCCTTTTAGGCCTTTACCGCCGCGTTTTTGAACTCTGTATTCTTCCGTCGAAATTCGTTTGATATAGCCCGTGTTAGTAACAGTCACAACCATAGGCTCGTCTGCAATCAGATCCTCATCTTCGATGTCGGACAGATCGCCGGTTATTTCTGTACGTCGCTTGTTTGAATAACGCTTTTTAATGTCTTCAAGTTCTGCAACGATAATTTTATAAATTTCTTTTACATCAGCCAGAACAAAATTTAGCCATTCGATTTGTTTTACAAGTTCAGCCAACTCATCCAAAATTTTCTGTCGCTCTAAACCTGTCAGGCGCTGAAGTCGCATTTCAAGAATTGCAATGGCCTGTCTTTCGCTGAATGCAAATTTGGTCATTAGCGTTTCGCGTGCCACGGCCGCTTCTTTCGAAGCTTTGATTGTAGCAATGACTTCATCGATGTTATCGAGAGCTTTCTTCAAACCCTCGAGAATGTGCGCTCTTTCCTTTGCCTTTTTCAATTCAAAGATACATCGTTTTGTAACGACATCACGTCTGTGTTCAACAAAGGCTTCAAGCATTTTTTTAAGGTCAAAGATGATTGGTTGGTTTTTTGCATCCAACGCAAGCATGATTATACCAAAGCTCACCTGTAGCTGCGTAAACTTAAACAACCGGTTTAAAATAACAGAAGCATTTTCGCCACGCTTCAGTACGATAACCGCGCGCATACCTTCACGTGATGATTCGTCGCGGATATCCGAAATTCCCTCTACGGTTTTTTCGCGAACCAAGTCCGCGATGGTCTCGATCAGCTTAGCTTTATTAACCTGATAGGGAAGTTCTGTGATAATAATTTCTTCGTGGTCTTTTTTGATTTCGATTTCGGTTTTTGCTTTGACCGTAATGATGCCCCGGCCTTTGCGGTAAGCCTGAAGTATCCCTTCTTTTCCGGCAATCTGTCCTGCGGTCGGAAAATCCGGTCCCGGAATTCTTTCAATTAGTTCTTCGATTCCACAATCTGGATTTTGAATCAAATGAATACAACCGTCGATAACCTCGCCTAAATTGTGTGGCGGAATATTTGTGGCCATACCGACGGCAATTCCTGAAGAGCCGTTAACTAGTAGATTTGGATACTTCGCAGGTAAAATTAAGGGGATTTGAAGAGAGTCGTCGTAGTTCGGTCCAAATGGAACAGTTTCTTTATCGATATCTGAGAGCAATTCTTCTGCAAGTCTGGTCATTCTGACTTCTGTATACCGGGATGCGGCTGCAGAGTCGCCATCTACAGAACCGAAGTTACCCTGACCATCGATTAACGGGTAGCGCAGAGAAAAATCCTGAGCCATCCGAACCATTGTATCATAAGCCGCGGTGTCGCCATGCGGGTGGTATTTACCGATTACGTCGCCCACGACACGGGCCGATTTTTTATAGGGTTTATCGTGGGTATTTGATAACTCATGCATGGCGAACAAAACTCGCCTATGAACAGGTTTTAACCCGTCGCGAACATCAGGAAGCGCACGACCAACAATAACAGACATCGAGTATTGTAAATAGGCTTCACGCATTTCTTTATTAATATCTACGTCAGTAACACCATTTCGTTTTTCAGAAGTATTCATATTTCACCTAATTATTTTTAAACGTCTAAAGCTTTAACCATTAAAGCGTTGTCTTGAATAAATTTACGTCGCGGCTCAACTTGTTCGCCCATAAGAACACTAAAGGTTTCATCCGCTGCTACGGCGTCGTCAATTGTAACTCTTAATAAATGTCTGTTTTCCGGATTCAGCGTCGTGTCCCAAAGTTGTTCCGGATTCATTTCTCCCAGCCCCTTATAGCGTTGAATGTAAACGCCCTTTTTGGTTGTAATCATGACGTGTTCAAAGAATTCATTATACGTTTCAAATGAATATTCAGTCGAATTCTGTTCAATTGTCAGAGGTAGCGGAGAAACAGCCTGAATGCCTTTCCATAAATCTCTTAATTCAATAATTTCTGGGGCATTAAGCATGTCACTTGAAAGCGTGGTGGTTTTTTTATCGGCGTAACGGGTGGTGTGCACCTGTCCCAGTATTTTCGAATCGGCTTCTTGAATCGACGATTTGATGTCGGTAACTCCAAATGCAGGGTTGGCGTTAATCCAATCTTTCAGATCGCTTATCATTGAAGTCAATTTAGTTTCATTTTTCAAAATTTCTTCAAGTTGAGCAACCTTAGTCAGTGTGTAGTAAAGAACATCAAAATCGTATTTTGCAGAAGACGCCTTCAATAATGAATAGAATTTTTGAATTCTAAGAATCATCTGTCGCAAGGTTGCAACATCTGTCGTCTTGCCTTTGATTTTAAATGAATCTAAACCGGAGCTAAGTAAATATTCTGTTAACGCTGCTTCATCTTTTAGATAAATTTCAGACTGGCCCTTCTTTGCGCGGTACAAAGGGGGTTGCGCTATGTAGATGTAACCCTTTTCAAGAACAACCGGCATTTGACGGTAGAAAAAAGTCAAAAGCAAGGTTCGGATATGGGATCCATCGACGTCTGCATCCGTCATGATAATAATTTTGTGATATCTAACCTTGTCGGCGCTTACATTTTCTTTTCCTATGCCGGTGCCCAAAGCCGAAATCATCATTTTTATCTCGTCATTTGATAACATTTTATCAAACCGGGCTTTTTCGACATTCAGGATTTTACCTTTAAGTGGAAGTACGGCCTGTGTTTTTCTATCGCGGGCCTGTTTTGCTGAACCGCCGGCAGAATCTCCCTCAACCAAATAAAGTTCGCACTTAGCAGGATCTCGCTCTTGGCAATCGGCCATTTTTCCAGGAAGAGAGCCGCTGTCTAATGCTGTTTTACGACGAGTTAAATCCCGGGCTTTTCTTGCAGCATCACGCGCACGTGCCGCTTCAACACATTTTGTTACTATCGTTTTTGCGGTAGTTGGATTTCGATCAAACCAGTCTGCCAATTTTTCATTTACAAGTGATTCTACGATGCCTTTAACTTCTGCGTTTCCAAGCTTAGTTTTTGTTTGGCCTTCAAAAAGAGGCTCTCGTACTTTGACCGATATAATCGCCGCCAGACCTTCTCTGATATCTTCACCTTCAATATTTTCTTTAAAATCTTTGAGAAGGTTTTTTTGAGACGCGTAAGTGTTCGTTGTTCGGGTTAATGCGCCCCTAAATCCTACTAGGTGAGTGCCGCCTTCATGCGTATTAATGTTGTTAGCATAGCAATAAATTGATTCTGTATAAGAGTCATTCCACTGCAGTGCCACTTCAACATCAACTTGATCTTTTTCGCCTCGGAAATAAATCACATCGTTGTGTATAGCCTTTTTAGATTCATTCAAATACGCAACAAATTCAGCGATGCCCTTAGAGTATTGAAAATCGATTTTTTTAGCAGTTCGTTCATCAAGCAATGAAATATGAAGGCCGGCATTTAAAAAAGCCATCTCCCTAAAACGATTCACCAGGGTATTGTAGTCAAAATCCATACCTGGTTCTTTAAATATTTCGGTATCAGGTTTGAATGTTACAACTGTTCCGGTTCTGGTCGTTGGGCCGATTTTTTCAACCGGTCCCTGAGGAATTCCTTTTTCATAAACCTGACGGTATAAAGAACCATTTTTATGAGATTCAACCTGACAACGTATCGAGAGGGCATTGACCACAGATGCTCCTACGCCGTGTAATCCGCCAGAAACCTTATAAGCACCGCCGTCAAACTTACCACCGGCATGAAGAACTGTAAAAACGACTTCCAGCGCATCTTTTCCAGAACGATGAGGACCAACTGGTACACCTCTCCCGTCATCATCGACTGACAGCGAGCCATCAGAATGAATTACAACCAGAATTCTTTTACAATATCCCGCCAGAGCTTCGTCTACGGCGTTATCCACGATTTCATACACAAGATGATGATAACCTCGAATGGTCGTATCCCCGATGTACATGCCTGGGCGTTTTCTAACGGCTTCGAGGCCCTCTAAGACCTGAATTTCGTCTGCACCATAGTTTTTACTCTGGTCTACGTTAGTGTTCATTCCAGACATTTTGACTCCTTCAACAAAGTTCACAGCTTTATCCACATAAAATTTTTATTTTTGGTAGCTTTGGCTACAGTTCAAACAATTACTTGCCCGTTTTGTATTTTAAAAACGCTGGCTCTATTCATGCTCAATTTTGACAATAATAAAACATCTGTGGTGGTCACAAAAGTTTGAGTTTCTGTCTGATTTAATGTCGAAATTAAAGACTCTTGCTTCAATAAATCCAACTCAGAAAGAACATCGTCTAATAGCAACAATGGATAAAAACCATGAATCATTTGATGATACACAATCTGAGCCATTTTGTAAGCTAATATGATGGATCTTTGTTGACCTTGCGAACAATAAAATCGTGAGTCATTCCCGTTATATAGAAATATGACATCATGCTTCTGAGGACCCACTAAAGAGACACCGGATTTAATCTCTGCAATTTCGAGATCTTTCATTCTATTGCGCAGCGCTTCTATGATCGTTTCTAGGTCAGAATTCTTATGGTTTTTTTCTGAAATAATATAATCAAAGTCAAATTTTGCGGAGCCGGTCGTATTGATTTTATTTAAGGCCGTTTCCACTTCCGGTTGAAGTTCATTTAAAATATTGATTCGTAGGCTGGTCACCTCAGCAGCCCTTTTCAGAAAAATAGTATTAATACTTTCCAAGGTATCGAGCCCTAGCTGATATTTTATTTTTTCTTCAGCAATATCTTTTAAAAGTTTATTTCTGGTTTTAAGTACTTTTTTATAATCGTAAATAATTTCGGCGCCATTTGCTACAACCTGCTCAATCAATTGATCAACCAATTGTCTGCGTTCGTCCGAGCTTTCTTTAATGATACTCAGGCTTTCCGGTGAAAAAAGGACAACCGAAAACTTTGGAATTCTATTTGCAGCCATCGACTTTTCATTAACAAGAAAATCTTTTTTATGTGCTGATATTTTAAGTGAAACTTTATAGTCAAGATTCCCATTTAAGATCCGGCTATGAATTGCAGCCTGGGTTTTTCTCAGTTGAATCAGATTTTCATTTTTTGAATATCTAAAACTTTCGCGTTCTGCCAACAAGAATATAGCTTCAATAATGTTGGTCTTACCCTGACCGTTTTCACCGATTACGATATTGAGTCGTTCATTAAAATTTATTTCTGCGGATTCAAAATTTCGAAAATTAACAACGGATAATGATTTGATGACCATTCATTATTTTCAAATTCGCATTGGCATAACGACGTTAATGTAGTCAGACCTGTTATGTGCCTTTAATACACCAGGAGACAGCTGATCATTCAGTTCAAATTCTACTTCATCCTGTTCAATATTCTTTAGAACATCTTCGATGTAGCGGGCATTGAATCCGATTTTTAAGTCGGGTCCTTTGTAAGAAATATCGAGTTCTTCTTTAGCATCGCCTAGCTCGGGATTATTAGAAGTAATTTCAAGTTTATTTTCAGAGAAGCTCATCATTATCGCCTTAGATTTTGCATTTGCGAGCAATGAAACCCGTTTTAACGAAGATAAAATTGCATCTCGTGGAACAACGATATTGTGAGTAAATTTCTGTGGAATAAACTGGTGATAATTGGGATATTTACCTTCGATTAAGCGAATCATGAGTACGCACGATCCGGATTTTAAGATAAATTGTGAACCTTCGACCGCAATAAATATTTCTTCTACGTTTGATTCAATCAATTTTTTAATTTCGAACAAACCCTTTTTCGGAATTATAACGCCGACTTTTTCTGCAAGAGATAAATCTTTAAATTTTTGTTTTATAAGACTAAGGCGATGACCATCGGTTGCTACCATCGTTATCATGTCTTTTTCAATTTTCTCGAAGTAGACACCGTTCAGGTGATATCTGGTTTCGTCATTTGAAACACTATAGATCGTCTTATCGATCATGAATTTCAGATCTGCTGCATTCATCTTAGAAAAATTTTCTGAACTGTAAGTTGGAAACACGGGATACTCTTCAGCAGCAACGCCGATAATCTTAGACAAAAATTTCCCCTGTTTAATTTCTAGCCAATTATTATCTTTTTTAATTAATTGGATTGGACCATCATGAAGTTCCTTCGTGATTTCAAAGAGGCTCTTGGCGCTCACTGCAACCTTGCCAGGCTCTTTAATCTGGGCAACTGCTGTGTCAGTAAGACTAACTTCTAAATCTGTAGCATAAGCCTTTAATTGATTTTCCCGCGCATCAAGCAAAACATTTATTAAAATGGGCATTGTATTTCGCTTTTCAACTATGTTCTGAGTTCGACTTAATAAGCCAAGCAGATCTTTTTTTTGTATCTCTATTTTCATGTTCTTGATTTCCTATTAATATATATTAAATAAGTAGTAGTAATAGTAGGGGAGTCGGTAAACCTATTTTTCAAACTAAGTATTTAAAATTATTAGCCTTTTTTTGTGGAAATCTCAACTGATAAAGTGATTTAATCAGCAGGGTTTCCAACATAAAACCTTATCCTCATTTTTATTCACCAGATATCCACAGGTTTTTCAACAATCAACAATTACAATCCAGTAACATTGTGGATTTGATTAACTAACTCATCGATATCATTCTTAAATTGAGGATCTTTGTTCTGTAGAATCTCTACTTTGGCCAAAGAATTAATCACAGTTGTGTGATCTTTACCCCCAAATGATTTTCCAATTTCAACGAGCGACTTGTCTAAAAATCTTTTAATTAAGTACATTGCAATTTGTCTAGGCACCACAATTGGCCTAGCGCGGCTCGTGGATTTTAGATCGGTTACCCGGATTTTGTAATATTCTGAAACAATGCGCTGTATTTCTTCAATACTAATTGTGACGGTATTTTCATGATGAGCAAGAACCTTGCGTGCAAGCTCAAGATTTATGCTGAGGCCCTGAAGTTCAGAAAACATTTTTATTTTTTTCAGGTTTCCTTCAAGTTCACGAATTGATTTTTTCGATATTTTGGCGATGTATTGAATGGTGTCTTCCGAAAGACGGACATTATAGTTTTCTGATTTATAACGTAAAATTGCCAGGCGTGTTTCGAGATCAGGCATCGTAATATCAGCAATTAAACCCCGCTCAAGTCGGGTTCGTGAGCGGTCTTCCAGACCAAGAATGTCTTTTGGCATGCGGTCACTTGCCAAAACGACCTGTTTCTTTTTTTCGATAAAAGAGTTGATCATATGGAAGAATTCTTCCTGAACCGCTTCTCCGCGGCCGATATATTGAACGTCATCAACGACAATAACATCAGAATTTTCGCGGTATTTTTGTCTAAATTTGTCCATTTCATGGCGCCTTAAGGCCGAGACACACTCATTCAAAAATCTTTCTGCAGATATGTATGTAATTCTAAGTTGCGGGAAATTTTTTCGAATTTGATTGGCAGCTGCATTCAAAAGATGGGTTTTACCCATTCCGGAAGGGCCATAGATCAACAATGGATTATAGTCATTTGTGCCGGGGTTGCTAGCCACATTGTAAGTAGCCGCATGAGCAAATTCTGAATTTTTACCTACCACGAAGGTGGAAAAAGTAAAATCTTCATTGATATTTTCGATAGGTTTTGGTGGTAATGGGTGAATAACCACAACAGGTTGATGAAACAGCTGGTCGGTATTCTGCATAACATCCTGAAGAGAGGTATTGTAGTCGTGCGCCGTTTTTCCGGTAACGACAAAATCGATTTCAATTCTCGTTTCGGATTGTTGGGCCAACTCATTGGCGATTTTGTCTTTTAAGTGCTCGTTTACATAAAAGAAAAAGAACTGACTGGGTACACCGAATGTAATTTTGATAAAATCGTCGGTTTTTTCGGATTTTATGAGCTCTATGGGGTCTAGCCAGTTCTCAAGAAGCTTATTTGCACCATTTTTGCTTTTTATTGTGGATTTTATCTGGCTCCAAAATAAACTATTTAACTCCATTAACGCCCCCCCGAGAACATAAACTGCTTAACAATATGAGTTCAACTTATCAACAGTTGACCTAGTTGATGCAATGTGATTTATTTCTACTTCACTTAATTGGTTATTGCCAATTATATTTGCAGACGTTAATTACGTCGTATCAGGAAATAGAGGTATTTGTGAAACGTACATATCAACCAAGTAATCGCCGCCGTAAAAAGGCTCATGGATTCAGATCAAAAATAGCAACAGCAGCAGGCCGAAAACTTTTGGCTCGTCGCCGAGCAAAAGGTCGAAAAAAATTAACAGTGTCTTCTGGTGGCAAATAAGCCTTACCCGCTTAAAAGATCTTCGAGTTTCAGAGAAGTCGCTTTAAAAGGAACTAAAAAACGACTTTCTCCTTGGGTTACCTTACAGCTGATGCCCTCGCCGGACTCAAATAACTATTTTGGTGTCACGGTATCGCGCAAAGTCGCCAACTCTGTAATTCGAAACAAACTCAAAAGATGGGTAAGAACCTGTGTACGAACTGAAAAATGGCCCGATAAATATAATTCATACATCTTTGTGTTTGTATTCAGACAGCAAGCAAATGAAGCGTTTTTTTCAAAACAAAAATATTCTGAATTTCTCGAACTCTACAAAAGAATTTAATTTCAATTTTTTTGCCAGGGGATTCATCCGACTTTATCAGGCAAGTTTTTCGTTTTTTCTGGGCGGAAATTGTAGATATTACCCATCTTGCTCAAACTACGCCCACGAGGCTTTTTCCAAGCATAAATTTTTAGCCGCATGTTATTTTGTATCGCGCAGACTTTTAAGCTGCCACCCATTCAGCAGTAGAAGCCTCTATGACCCTGTTCCCTTAAATTCAATAGAAATGAGTCAATGCCATGAACAATCAAAATGAATCACCTTTTGGTAACCCGAGATTTATTATTTCTATCATTGCCGTATTCTTGTTTCTTTGGGGCTGGCAATATTACGTCAATCTAAAGTACCCGCAGCCGATCGTAAAAATTACCCCGGCAAAACCAATTGTTGAAACCTCTGAAAAGGGCACGGCGCTTACGGGAAGCGCGGTCGGGGGCAGTTCACAACTCCAAGCTGCTGTTTCTTCCGCCGAAGAGAAGCTTTTTTCGTTCGAAGATCAAAATGTAAAGTGGACTCTATCATCGAATGGGATGGGCCTAAACTCGCTAGAGCTGAAAAGCTTTTTTGATAAGGATAAAAAGGCGATCCAATTCAGCTCGCCAAATAAATTATTTGCTGTTGTTGCCAATGACGAAATTCCCTTTTTCACTGTAGTCAAAACCAGCGACACACAGTTCGTCGGCACCGGCACATATGGCGGCGGCGCGATCAAGAGAACACTGACCTATAATAAAGAGACGATGAGTTTTGAATCTGAAACTGAATTTGACGGAACCCCCAAAACACTGGTGTTTTCAACCGCCGAAACAAAGCTCGTGGTTGAGAGCTCTAATTTTTTAATGCCCTCATTTGAAAAGCAGGATTTTCTCTTTAAAGAAGGGGAAAAGTTTAATACAGAGGCCATTTCCGGAATTAGCGACACAGACACCGTAAATAAATCAATTGCAAACACGGGCCTCGCCTCCATAAGTTCCCAGTATTTTACTCAGGCCTATATAGACAAATCAGAGATTTTGCCTTCTATAAACATGAAGGTTATTGGTAAGACTGCCACGCTTGATGTCGTTTATAACTTAAAAGACACAAAGGTTTTAAAAATTAAGAGCCTCATCTTCATCGGTCCGAAGCTGACAGAAAATCTAAATAAAATCGACCCGCTTTTGCCGGAAGTTATGGACTACGGAATTTTCGGTTTCATTTCTAAGCCTTTACTTAAGCTGATGAAGTTTTTGCACGGCTTATTCGGAAACTGGGGCGTAGCGATCATCGCCCTTACAATCATCATGAGATTATTGATGCTGCCGTTCAACGTTGTTTCATTTAAATCGGCTCGAGCTATGCAGAAAATTCAGCCGCAACTGACCGCCGTAAGGGAAAAATACAAAAATGATCCTATGGCGGTAAACCGTGAGACGATGGCACTTATGAAGCAAAACAATGCCAACCCTCTCAGTAGTTGTTTGCCGATGCTGATTCAGATTCCGATATTTTTTGCGCTCTGGAAAACCATAGGCTCAAGCATCGAAATTTACCAACAGCCATTTTTCGGATGGATTTCAGATCTTAGTTCCTATGATAGGTTTTTTGTTTTACCGGTCCTGATGGGCATTACGATGTTTTTTCAGCAAAAACTCACCCCCACAACTATGGATCCGATGCAGGCAAAGATACTCAACTACATGCCGTTGCTATTTTCCTTATTCATGATCAGCTTACCGAGTGGACTGACACTGTATAACTTTATCAGCTCCCTGTTTGGCGTCGGTCAACAATACTTTTTATTAAAAGATAACACGAAAAAACAACTCTCATAGAAGGAGATACTATGGCTGGCTTTTTTAGCAAATTATTCGGAAGCGGAAAGAAAGATGATTTAGAATCGGTCGTTGAAGTAACTTTAAACGGAATTCTTGAAAAAGGTAACTTTGACTTGTCTTATGAAATGAATCTTACAAAAAAAGACGACATCACAGAAATTAAAATTGAGTTTTCTGGCGGCGACGAAGAACTTTTGAAGGACTTTAAGGGCCAGCTACTAGATGCAATTCAATTGATTATTAAGCGCGTAACCCAACATCACTTTTCCGATACTCAGACAAATGTGATAGTCGATTGCGGCGGATACAGAGAAGAGTCTGATGCGGCTCTCGTCGAACGCGCGGAGCACCTGAAAACGATTGCGATTGAACAAGGAAAGTCAGTGTATTATCGGGCGCTGCCGCCAAAAGAGCGCAAAGTCGTGCACCAATATCTGGCGCAAGATGGCCGTGTTAAAAGCCGATCACTTGGCGATGGTCTTTATAAGAAAATTAAGATTTATCCAGCTAAAGCCGCCAACCCTGCAAATGCAGAGTCTGACAGCCCCGAAGAAAGCTAACTTCAGGTAATCAATGTGGAATCGAAATGAACAGACGATCTGCGCGATATCCACGCCCGATGGCGTGGGCGGGATTGCTGTTATCAGGGTTAGCGGAAAAGAAGCCCTTTCGACCTGTAAAAAAATTTCGAAAGCTCTGGGGCGCAAAGAATTAGTAGAATCACATCGAGTGTACTTTTCTGATGTCATTGATTTAGAAGGCGCCAAGATAGACGAGGCGGTTTTTACTTTTTTTGCCGAAGGAAAATCCTTTACCGGCGAAGAAGTTGTCGAAATTTCTTGTCACGGAAGCCGTCTCATTACCACACAGATTTTGAATTTATTGGTGCGCCTTGGTTGTCGTTTGGCGGAAAAAGGCGAATTTACATACCGGGCTTTTATGTCCGGAAATTTAGATTTGGTTCAGGCCGAATCAGTATTGGCCCTCATAGAAAGTCAGAACGAAGCGTCGGCAAAAGTGGCCTTACGGCAACTCAGCGGGCAGACGTCAAAAGAAATTGAAGGTTTGATTTCTAATTTAACTTGGTGTCTTGCGCACATAGAGGCGTCGATTGATTTTGCCGAGCAGGGAGTTGAAGTCGTCGATCAGAGCGTCTTAGTTTCAAAATTGAGTGCTATTGCAGAGTCTTTAAAAAAATTGGTTGGTTCTTATCAGGCGGGTAAATTAATCAAAGACGGAGTTCGCGTTGCGCTTGTCGGAGAACCAAATGTCGGCAAATCCAGTCTTTTGAACCTGCTTCTACAGGACGACAAAGCGATAGTAACGCCTATTGCAGGAACTACGCGGGACGTAGTAACCGACTTTATCAACCACCAAGGTATCAAGTACAATATCAGTGATACCGCCGGTCTTCGCGAGACAACCGATCAAGTTGAGATCATCGGAATTAATCGGTCAAAAAAAGAGGCCGAAAAGGCAGATGTGCTTTGTTTTGTTTTAGATTGTACCAATCAAACCTGGGAGCGCTCCCTTTTTCTGTCGGAGCAAATGAAACACAAAAAAATGATCTTTCTCCTGAATAAATCAGACAAAATTGAACCCGAACAGCGAGAAAAATTGCTTCTTAACTTATTTGTTAGCATAGGTGAAAAAAACAACGTAATATTTACATCTGCAATTGAAGAAGAAAGCCGAGATAGAATTTTCACACAACTTCGGGAAGCTATCGGAAACCCGGACTACCTGAACGAAGCAATTATTTCCAACGCCCGTCAGCACGAGAGCTTGCTATACTCTTATGAAATGATTATTGCTTCAATTGGCGATCTCCAAAAAAACACCGGGGCCGAATTTGTGGCCATGCAACTTAAAGAGTCCCTAGTGGCACTACAAAAAATTATTGGTATGGTTTACGATGATCAGATAATGGATCGGGTATTCAAAGAATTCTGTCTTGGAAAATAGGCCTATTCCGGATTTTGTTAAATTTACACCATTTAATTCATGAGCTATTGAATTTTTAATTTCTTCCTCTATATTGCCGGAATAGCAACAGGGCAAATGATGAGTAGTGGATTTCAGGTAATTGTAGTTGGTGCTGGTCACGCAGGCGTAGAAGCCTGTCTTGCCTCGGCACGCCTCGGGCTTAGAACTTTACTCGTTACCACAAATCTTTCGCGGATTGCGTATATGTCTTGTAACCCGTCGATTGGGGGCCTGGCGAAGGGTCACATGGTTCGGGAAATTGATATCTTAGGCGGCCAAATGGGTATTGCCGCAGACCAATCCTGTATTCAATTTAAGCGTTTGAACTCCAGCCGCGGCCCCGCAGTTCGGGGCAGCCGCGCACAGTGCGACAAGCACGTTTATTCTGAAATTCAGACCAAGGCTCTAAATACCCAGGAAAATCTTGAACTGCTTGAGGGCGAAGTTAAAAGATTGATCCTGAAAGGCTCACTTTGTGAAGGTGTCGTTTTGCAAGACGGCTCAGAAATTTTCGCGAACGCTGTGGTTATCACCACGGGCACCTTTATGAATGGAGTTATGCATTTCGGATTGAAACAGATTGCCGGCGGGAGAATCGGGGATCAGGCGTCAGTTGGGCTTTCAGATCAATTAGCTCAATTTGGTTTTGAAGTTAAGCGTTTGAAAACCGGCACGCCGGCTCGGTTGCATAAAGAGAGCATTGATTGGTCAAAGACCATTCCCCAGCTCGGCGATGAGAAGTTCTTTCCATTTTCTCAGTCTTCTCAAAAAAACTATTATTTGCCGCAAGTGGCTTGTTATTTGTCCCATACAAACGAAAAGACCCACGACATTATTCGTGCGAATTTAGATAAATCTCCGATGTATTGTGGAGTTATTGAGGGCACGGGGCCGCGCTATTGCCCGAGCATTGAAGATAAGATAACTCGGTTTTCTGAGCGAGCTTCACACCAGACATTTTTAGAGCCCGAGGGTCTGAGTTCAAATTTGATTTACCTCCAGGGAATTTCGACCTCATTGCCAGAGGAGGTTCAGGATTTGTTTCTAAAGACAATTCCGGGGCTCGAAAACGTTAAGGTTGTTCGATACGGGTATGCTGTTGAATACGACTATGTTGAACCGACGCAGATTTTTCATCGCCTTGAAACTAGGCCCATCAAGAATCTTTTTTTAGCAGGCCAGATTAATGGAACCAGCGGCTATGAAGAAGCAGCCGCTCAAGGCTTTGTTGCTGGTGTAAATGCGGCCCATAAAATTTTGGGTCGCGAAGAGTTTGTTCTAGAGCGCGACAAGGCTTATACCGGTGTTTTGATAGATGATCTTGTCACTAAAGGCACCCGTGAGCCTTACCGCATGTTTACTTCAAGGGCCGAACATCGCCTTGTTTTACGTGAAGATAACACGATTGATCGGCTATCGGCTGTTTCTCGCGTACTGGGGATCGCCTCTTCAGAAACGCTAGAGGGCCTTGATTCGATAATTCAGAGGCGGGCCGATCTATTGCGGCAACTTGAAGCGACGAGTATTTTTCCTAAACCCGAGACAAATCGCTTGGTTCAGGAGCTCGGAAGCGCTGCTCTGACAAAGCCTTTGAAGCTAACGGAGTTTCTTCGGCGGCCAGAGGTTTCTTTTGACGCCTTTTCTAAATTGGGGCTTTTTTTTGACGATATGAGTGCCGAAGTTGTTGATGCCGTAGAGATAGAAGTTAAATACTCGGGCTATATTAAAAAACAAAATTCTATTATTGAACAAACGAAACGCTTTGAGCAGGCCCTTCTGCCGGGAGGAATCAGGTTCGGCGACATCAAGGGACTGTCTTCTGAGGAAATTGATAAGTTGTCGAAGATTCAGCCCCGAACTTTAGGACAGGCACAGAGAATAAGTGGAGTGAATCCTTCGGCTTTGCAGGCGATCATGATATATTTGAAAAGCCGTAACGAGTTAAATTTTTAAGGGCAGGCATCGTGAGCGATAATCCCGATATAAAAAAAGAACAGCTGCCCAATTGGCGATTGAAGTCTTGGTTTCCCGACCTCGATGAAAGTTTACATTTAAAGATGCGACAGTATTTCATTGAGCTTCAAAAATTTAATAAAGTTATCAATCTTGTTTCTTCAAAAAGCATACTTCATGCAGACGCGATCCATTTTGCTGACAGCATTCACGCTTCGTTATTGGTTCATCAAAAGGTTAATAAAAACAACTACTTATATGATATTGGCAGTGGTAATGGTTTTCCTGGAATGATTTATGCTATTTTATATTCTGATCAGAGGGTAATTCTTTTGGATTCCGATCAACGAAAATGCGAGTTTTTAAAACATGTTGTTGAAGCTCTGGGCTTGAGTAATGTTGTCGTACAAAACAAAAAAATTGAGCAGTGCCCGTTAGAGTCTATCGAGCAGGCGATTTGTCGGGGTTACTCTCCATTGCCTAGAGCGCTACTGTCTTTGCGAAAAATTGTTAAGCGGGGCGGCTCTGTATTTCATTTAAAATCTGCCGAATGGGCCGATGAGATTTCTCAAATTCCGATTCAGCTTTGTTCAACTTGGCAGCCAGTTCTTGAAGCCGAATATTCCTTACCTATAGGGGCAGTCACTATGTATATTGTCCGAACCACAAAATTTCTTTAATTTTTAAATTCAGTTTGTTTTTGATGTTCCACGTGGAACAGTTTTCTTAATGCCCTTGTTGCGATCCCACGCCAGCTTGTCGCGCTGAAATTTTGTTACTGAATTATAGAGATCCAACTCTTCTTTGTCGGGCCAAGGTTTTCCGCCAGACCTCAAGCTTTCGTCGTATTTAATTTTAGCGTGCTCGGCCCGCTGAGAAGCGCTAATTTCAAAAAATTTCACGCGCTGTCGCATGATCGTTATTTTTTCTTCGGCATCGGCAATTTTCTTGTTTGCAAATTTATTTTGTCCGGTTTGCGGCACCACGAGCGCCTTTTCTTTTATAAGTGTGGTCAGAGATTTCTCTTCGAGCTCGAGAGAGCGTCGGGCCAAATCAAGTTCTGCCATGAGGTTTTTATAAATACCATCCATTTGCTCCGGATGAGGATCTTTTTGGGTGCAGGCAGTTAAAAATACCATTACGGCAATAAAAATTAAGCATTTCATGATGTGTTCCACGTAGAACATCGGAATAATTCACTGAAAACTCAAATTTTTCTTGAATGTATGGCTAAAAAAACTAAAGATGAACCAGCACAAACGAGGAGACATCATGATTAAGACGATATGCATAGCCAACCAAAAAGGCGGGGTCGGAAAAACAACCACAACGGTTAATCTTTCGGCCGCACTTGCGCTTCAGGGATATAAAATACTGGTTGTTGACATGGATCCACAGGGGAATGCTTCAAGCGGACTAGGCATCAAGAAGCACGAGACCCAGGAAGCCAACATTTACCACGTACTAATAGGCGAAAAGACTATCCAAGAGGTCGCGATCAAGAGCCCGACAGCAAATCTTTGGGTTGCAACAGCTAATCCAGACCTCGTTGGCGCAGAAATCGAGCTAGTGGATATGCCACAGCGTGAATATCGCCTGAAAAACGCCTTGGCGGCTGTGCATGCGCTGTATGACTATATTATAATTGACTGTCCACCATCGCTTGGCCTGTTAACCCTAAATTCTTTGGCGTCAGCAGGGAGCTTTTTAGTTCCGCTCCAGTGTGAATACTATGCTTTAGAGGGGTTGAGTCAGCTTTTGAATACGGCTGGGTTAATCAAAAAATCAATTAATCCACAACTCCACATCGAGGGAATTTGTTTAACGATGTTCGATAAGCGAAATAATCTTGGACATCAGGTTGTTGAAGAAATTCGCGCCCACTTTAAGGATCGGGTCTTTAATTCAATTATTCCAAGAAACGTAAGGCTAAGCGAGGCTCCGAGCCACGGGCTTTCGATATTTGGATACGATGCAAAATCTATCGGAGCCCTCATGTATATGGAGCTATCAAAAGAGCTTATTGCTCGCACGGTTGGGGCGCAAAAAAACAATCAAAGCCCGAGCCGCTCCCCTGAACAGGCGCCGTAAAACCCTAAATAAAAACCAAACAAACAAAAAGAATATAAGAGACAAACCATGGAAACTACAAAAGATAATCAAAACAAAAAACGACTTGGCCGAGGCTTAGGCTCTTTACTTGGTGGCGCGGCATCTGAATCTGAAGACAGCTTCGTTATCAGCAAGGGCGGCGCTCAAAACATAGAAATGCCCGAAGTAAGCCAAAATCAAAATACAGAAAACAAAATCTGGAATATTGCGATAGATAAGCTTGTGCCCGGAGTCTATCAACCCAGAAAAAACTTCGAAAAAGAATCCCTAAATGAACTCGCCAATTCAATTAAAGAAACCGGAATAATCCAGCCAATAACTGTTCGAAAAAGAAAAGAAGGCGGTTTTGAAATTCTTGCCGGCGAACGAAGATGGCGGGCGGCTCAGTCGGCCGGCCTGCATGAGGTTCCGGCGATAATAAAGACGTACTCTGATCGCGAAGCGCTTCAAGTCGCACTAATTGAAAATATCCAGAGAGAAGATCTTGATCCTATCGAAGAGGCAGAGAGCTACGCTAGATTAATCGAAGAGTTTTCGCTTTCTCAGAACGAGGCCGCGGAAAAAGTAGGAAAAGAAAGATCTTCCGTTGCCAACGCCCTAAGGCTGTTGGGGCTTCCGCCCGAAGTTCGCACGATGCTATCAAATAAAGAAATTACAACGGGCCATGCCAAAGTTATTCTTGCGGTAACAGACAAAAACAAACAAACAAATTTAGCCAAGAAAGTCGTTTTGGCAGGCTTATCAGTACGGGCGTTGGAAGCTGAAATCAAAGCCAATCACTCAAAAAAAGCAGGCCAATCGCAGGGCGTGGATGCTCTGGCCCCACTGAATATGGACCTCGCAGAAAAGCTGGCCGCAGAGCTTGCAGACCAGCTGCAAAAAAGCCTCGGCACAAGGGTAGAAATAACGTATAAATTAGGCAAGGGCCGTGTTCAGGTTTCATTTTACACGGATGACCAATTAACCGAAATTTACGAGAAACTGAAAAAATAAAAAATGGAAAAAGAATTAAATATATCAACATTAATAGAAGAGAGCAGCTCATTTGAGGGGCGCCTTTCTTTCAGCGGCACCGCTAAAATTTCAGGTCAGTTCAAGGGCGAAATCTACACCAAAGACCATCTGGTTATTACGGAAACTGCACAAGTGCTTGCCGAAATCGAAGCCGGCTATGTTACGATCTTGGGAAACCTCGAAGGCAACATTGTTGCCAGCAAAAAAGTCATCATGATGCCGCCAGCAACATTTCGAGGCACAGTAACAACACCCAGTTTAAAAATTGAAGAAGGCGTTGTTTTTGAGGGCGCATCTTATGTGCCCAAAGCTTAATCCTCGAGCAAAAATTCTTTAAAATCTTGACGTATAAAACAATAGAATGCTATCCCAAGGTGTTTTTAAACAAGGGATCAGCATGGCAATTTTGTTACAGCTTGGTGCAAATCAAACTGCTTTTATTCAGTTTTTCATTTTTATTATTTCAATATCGTTTTTGACTATTTTTGTATATGGCCCCTATTTTAAAGCCTTAGACCAAAGACAACAACAGACAAAAGGCGCCGAACAAGTCGCAACCGAAACCCAGGACGAAGCTAAAAAACTCGAATCTATATTTAAAGCCAAAGCGCGAGAAATAAACGAAAAAATTAAAAATATTTTTGACGCTTCAAGAATAATGGCCTCCGGCACCGCCACTACGGTTGTGGGCGATGCAAAAACGGCCGCCGCAGACCTAACAGAAAAAGCAAGAAAAGAAATTAACACGCAAAAAACGGCCGCAGAAAAAGATATCCAATTAATTTCTCAAACGATAGCCGCAGAAATTTCTAAAAAAATTACCGGGGCGGTTTAATGAATAAGCTTACCTTTTTTTTCGCACTGGCATTATCGACAGCAGCCCTTGCTGCAGGCGGGGCTCATGCAGACAACCACATTCCACTTGCGCAAATTGGCTGGCAAGCGGCAAACTTAGGAATTCTTCTTGTTGCGATTTTCTTTTTTATACGCAAATCAATAGTAGAGGCCTTTAAAAATCGCCAAAAAGATTATCTCGAGCGGGCCGAAAAAACAAAATCCGCACTGAAGCACGCCGAAGCTGCCCTTGCCGGAATGAAAACAAAACTTGCCGAGCTCGAAACGAGTGAGAGCAAAGCCCTCGAAAACGCAAAAGTTCAGGCCGAAGCCCTCCGCGTGAGTCTTCTAAAAGACGCCGAAGCAAGTGCTGAAAAAATTAAAACAGAGGCAACTCTCACGATAAGAAACGAACTCAATAAAGCCAAAGCCGAAATTAACAACGAGATCTTGAATCAAGCGGTAAATTCGGCAAAAAAAAGCCTCTCGAGCGGCGGACAAACAAACTCCAATACACAAGAAGCTTCTTTTGTAAGACAGCTTGAGCAGGTAAAACCATGAGCGCAGACGCGTTAATAAAAAAATACTCTCGATCTTTGTTTGAGGCCACAGAATCCAGCCGAAACACCGAGGTCATCGCAAGTGAAATGCAGGAAATTGCAAAAATATTCTCTCAAGACGACGTCAAAACTTTTTTCAAAAGTCCTTTTAACGCTATAGACACTAAAATAATGGTGGCAAAATCAACCCTAGAAGGAAAGTGTTCGGCTGAAACATTCAACTTTATGATCTTATTAGTTGAAAATGAAAGAGTCGGCTTATTGGCGCAAATCAATCAAAACTACCAGGCACTTCTAAGAGCCAAGGGCGGCGAGACCGAAGGCACTCTTTACGTAGCAGCAGCAATTACAGAGACGTTTAAAGCCCAGGTTGAGGCCGGAATTTCTAAATCGCTGAATAAAAAAGTAAAATTAAAAGTGGAAACAGACCCTTCATTAATTTCCGGCTACAAAGTAACTGTAGGCGGATGGACGATGGACGACTCTGCTCAATATCATTTGAATAAAATAAAAGAAGACATTTTAAAAAGAGGTATATAGATGGAAGCTCAAATCAGAGCCGATGAAATCGGCCGCATTCTTAAAGAACAGATTTCTAAATATAATAAAAATGTTGAAGTTGCCGAAACCGGAAGCGTGCTTTCGGTTGGA
>JANPPN010000157.1:0-12654 GCA_031428535.1 Bdellovibrio sp.
GAATTCCCTGAATAAGCGTGTGCTTAATCTTTTCTCTTACACTGCGGGCTTTTCGATAAACGCAGCGCTTGGCGGCGCTAAGGAAGTGACTTCAGTGGATGTCAGCCCGAAATTTCTGGAGTGGGGCAAAGAAAACTTCAGGCTTAATCACGTCGATCCCGAAAAATCCGAGTTTGTCGAACAAGATTGTATCGGATTTCTGAAAGCCGCTTTAAAGTCCGACCGCAAATGGGACCTGATCATCTGTGATCCACCGACAATGGGTCGTGCGAACGATTCAATCTGGCGCCTAGAGAGTGATCTTCCGATGCTTGCAAAAAACATGTTTGATTGCCTGAATCCGAGTGGGCAAATTCTGTTTACCTGCAATCTCGAAAAATTCAGCCGCTCCGAAATCATGGATTTGTTTCTGAAAAATCTTAAGAAAGCACGTCTGATGAACTCGCGCCTGCCGATGCAAAGCTTGGATTACGAACTAACTGATGATTTGAATAACCTGATGAAGGGTTTTCTGATCACGAAGAATATCTAACGATTTAAAACTGCCCCTTTAATTGCACATAGTCAGCAAAGTTATTTTTTTAAGCTCGTGCTCAGACCACTTAATTTTTGTCGATTTCGAATTTCGTACCAAAATTGGCGGTAGATCGAAATAATCGAACTTAGGGTGTGTTTTATAATTGCAGCCGTTATTATGCAAATTTGGAGGTTGCTAATGAATAATGCCCTAAAATATGTTAAAATTCTCGAAGGCACTGGAATTACAAGAGAACAGGCCGAGGCACACGTTCAAATAATTTCAGAAATTTTGGAGGGCGATTTGGTCACAAAACAAGATCTCTTAAATTCAGAAACTTCATTAAAAACAGACTTTGTTCGCCTTGAAGCTAATCTTTATAATTCAGGCCAGCAACTCGAGCACAAAATGCTTCAAATGGAGTATCGCATGACCATAAAGCTGGGCTCAATTGTAACTGTAGGCATCGCAGCGATGACTGCGGTCTTTAAGCTTCTGTAGAAAAATAAATCATGCAATTTCAAGGGGCCATTTACTAACGATTCAGTTTTGCCTTCAGGATTTCTTCAGCCGAATCCAAAGTCCGTAACGCATAATGCGCTTTCAGAATTTCGATCTGCTCAGGCGTAACGTCGCTGACCAGGCCCCGGCGTTTGAGCCGGTCCTGATAAATCTGATAAAGACATAAAGCTCCCGCCACTGAAATATTAAAACTCTGCACAAAGCCCGGCATCGGTACAATCACGCGTTCATCGGCAGCTTCGATAATTTCGACCGAAGCACCGCTCTTTTCATTGCCGAGTACCAGTGCCAGCGGTGTTGAAAAATCAACTTCGTGAATGGGTTTTGCGGCCTCGAGCGAAGTGACGCAAATGCGGATTTTATTATCTTTGGCATAATGGATAAACTCTTTAGTGGATTTCCATTTTTTAGTTTCGACCCATTTATCTGCACCTTGAGTAACGCGATTGGCTTCTTTGAATTTTTCGAAGGTTTCGATAATATGAAAATTTGCAAAGCCCAGGCCCTCGGCTGTGCGCATAACCGCGCTGATATTGCCGCGATCATAAATACTTTCAAGTACCACCGAAATATCGAAACAGCGTCCTGCCACCACCCGGTCTATTTTTTGTTGCCGGTCCGGCGTCAGCAGCGGAAATACATGCTCTAGCACTTCGCGAGGCGAAACTTTCAGCTTGTCGTTTAATAAACTGATCTCAGAACCGAGCGGAAACACTAAAAGCCGGATTTCGCGAGATCGCGGGCAATATTTTTCTGATGCGCTTCAAGCGTACCACCGCCGATTTCAAGCAGCTTGGCATCGCGCCAGAGGCGTTCAACATGATATTCGCCGACGTAGCCGAAGCCGCCCAGTACCTGAATGGCACGATCGGCAACATTCTTACTCATCGTTGTCGCAACAAGTTTTGCGCCGTCAGAATCAAGCCGGTTGCCTTCGCGATTCAGATCAAGTCTGCGGGCCGTATCATAAACGTAACTTTGCGCTGATCTGAATTCGGCATAGGATTCCGCGACATATTTTTGGATCTGACCGAAAAAGTTAAGCGGTTTTCCGAAAGCGTTTCGTTCGGCTGCATATTTATTCATGATTTCAATTGAACGTCTTGCGATGCCCAGGCCCATTGCCGCAAGCCCGATCCGCTCGATCTCGAGGTTGCGCATCATGTGATTCATGGAATCACCCTCATGACCCACAAGGCGGTCAGCCGGGATTTTGCAATTTTCAAAAACCAGTTCAGCGGTGTTCGAAGCGCGCATTCCGAGTTTATCGGCAATTTTCTGTCCGACGTAAAAACCGGAATCATTTTTTTCAACAATGAAAGTTGACAACAGTGCCCGACCTTTTTTCTCGCCGGTTTTTGCATACACCCAGACGAAATCACAAGGAGTTTTATTGTCATCAATGGCACCGTTTGTAATCCACATTTTGCGCCCGTTCAGAATGTAGTCGTTACCCGATTTAACCGCCGTGGTTTTCATACCCATCACGTCGGTACCGTAATCGGGTTCCGACATAGCCATGGCACCGATCAACTGACCGTTGCTGAGGCCCGGTAAATATTTGGCTTTTTGTTTTTCAGAGCCATTCACTGCAAGATTATTAACCGCAAGTAAAGTATGCGCCAGATAAGCCAGGCAAAAACCCGGATCGCTGGCCGAGATTTCTTCGTGTGCAATAACCACGGCAACGGCGTCCATTCCGGCCCCGCCGTAACTTTCAGGCACAGTAATGCCGAGCAGACCGAGTTCACTTAACTTTTTAAATAGCGGCAAATTAAATTTTTCCTGCTTATCAGACTGATGGGCCTGAGGCTCCACTTCCGTCTGCACAAAACTTCTGACCATTTCGCGTAACATTTTATGTTCGGGCGTCGGATTTAAAAGGTCGAAATTTTTCCAGCTGTCCATGGGAATCCTTTAATTTTTTGAAGGCTTGACTGTATCAGTTTTGTTCTATCAGATAAAGTTTTTTAAAGACAAGGAAATGCTCATGAAAGCATCAATCTTAGCAATCGGGACCGAACTCACCACGGGGCAGATCCTGAATAAAAATGCCTCGAACCTCTCGCAGAAATTGAAGAAATTGGGTGTCGATATCACGGCTCACCTGACAGTTCCCGACCACAGGCAAATTATTCTCGATTCGCTAAAATACCTTGAGACCCAGCTTGCAGACAATAGCGACCTGCTGTTTGTAACCGGCGGCCTCGGGCCCACCTCCGACGACTTTACCCGCGATGTGCTGGCGGAATGGTCTGGCATTGAGATGAAATTTGATCAAACCTCATGGGACTCGGTTGTAGAACGGCTCACAAGCCGGGGTTTTAAAGTGCGGGATATGCAAAAGCAACAATGTTATTTTCCGTTGAACGCCGAAATTCTGAAAAATTCCGAAGGCACCGCCAATGGGTATCGCTTTGTTGCAAAAAACAAAATCGCCTATGTGCTGCCTGGTCCGCCGCGCGAAATCGAAGCCATCTGGAACTCGCATATTGCGGGTGAACTTTCAGAAAAAACAAAATATCTTGACCGGCAGATCACCCACGCGTGGGATACCATTGGTGTTGGCGAATCGGAAGTGGCCTTTGCTGTGGAAGAAGCCCTGAAACAGCGGCCGGCAGATCTTGACCGAAATCTTGAGATTGGTTACCGGGTGCATTTACCTTATGTTGAAGTGAAACTCAGTTATTTTTCTGCTGACCGCGAAAAATGGGCACCGTGGATCAAAAAAACCGAAGAGGTACTGCAGACAATAACAGTCGCGCGCGATTTCACCGATGCTATGATGCAGGTTTGTGAAAAAATCCGCGCACTTGATTTTACTTTTTATGATTTTGTTACTAACGGATATCTGCATGGACGGGTGGCAACACAATTGGCACAAATCAAAAGCTGGAGCTTCAAGCAGTCTGAAACCGCGCCCAGTGTAGACATGTTTTCGCATGAAGACGATTTTTTGGGACTTTTCCCCTATGAAGACGACAAGTGTATTCTGGTTTTTTCGATCAACGGCAAACGCAGCCTGAAAACCCTTGAAGCACCGATGAAGGCCCCGCTTATGCTCGAGCGACGCCGTCAGTATTTTGCCGAAATGGCGCTGATCGAACTTGCACGCGCTTAAAGTGCGCACTGTCAAAAAGTATGACAGCTTAACTCGCGACTGATTCAACCTCTGCTGGAATACAATCTGCAGCGTAGACTGAATGCGGACGTTTGAATGTTGAAATTTGTCTGGGTTGCAGTTTTTTCAGGTTTACTGATGGGCGGCTATTCGCATTCTGCGGAAAGCGAAAGCCTTGTCATTACAACGCCTGAACGCACGTATCTCGTTGCCAAAAATCCGCAGGGTGAAACGCCTGAAGAAACCAGCGACCTTGAAGATGCCCGCCGAAATTTCGAGAGGCTTACCCCGGCCGAAGTCGAAATTTTCGAACAAAGCCGGTCGCTATACCTGTATAAAATTGCAAGTCTGCTGAACAAAAATAATTTGTTGCTCGGAACACTTGCGGGATCAGCCGAATTTCTCGGAAAAATAAAAAGTCTGATTTTGGATAAGCGCCGTGAAATACCCGAAGGCGAAATCGGCATTATCGTACGCCGCTTACTGCAGGAAGAAGAAGATCGACTGGAAAACCTTCAAGCTGAAAAAAAGCTTCTGAAAGACCGCGGCTTTCTGGCGGTTAGTCATTTACTGAATGTTATAAATAAAATTTTATATAAACAGGCGAAGACGGTCTGCGCATCCGACGAAATCGGGATCAGTCTTGGTGCAGGCCTTGGCTTGAACGCCGGCGTAAGTAAGGTTGCTGCGGGCGCACTGACGGAAGTTCAGTTTCTGTTCGGCTTTAACCGTAAAACAAAAACCGTGATTTTTGAAATTCATACGTTACTCGAAAAAATGAAACGGCCGCTCACCCCGCTTTTAAATGCGGGTATCGATCTACGCGGCGGCCTCTACATTAAAAATTCGCAAGTCCGCGGGATTCAAAAGGGCGAATCCCTTTTTACCCCGGCCATTCCAACAGCTTTTTCCGGTTACCCTGCACATGCCGACACTTATATTTCTTCGGGAATCGGTTTTCCACCGATGGCAACCGAACTCATGGGGTATATCAGTACGAGCTATCGCATCCCGCTTGTCCGGATTGAAATGCAATTTGCACCCGTTATCAGGTTTCAGGTTTTTTTCGGGTTCAGCCGCCGGGGTTCGGGAAAAATGAATACGCGGTGCAGTGCTCTGTTTGCCCGTTAATGAACATTGCATTTAGGGCCGACTCTACTTAACCTAATTTTAGCGGCTTTTCTCAGAGCTTTTTGTTCTTGAGAGAAACCGAACTAACAACTTTTTAATGAGCGGCAATGGACGATTCCAGCCACGATTCATTAAGAAAAACCTAAGGAGTATTTATGAACACGACGACGTCGCAGTCTACGTCAAATTCACGGTCAAATGCATTTTTGGCCGCGATCGAAGCCCCCACCCGAAAAATTGATAGGATCAAAGATCAGTTCGGTAAAGAAGCCCCGATTTCAGAGTATTTCGGTTGCATGACTTTCGGCCTTTCGCACATGCGCGAAAAATTACCCAAGGATGCTTACGCGCATCTGATTAAAACACTCGAGCACGGAAAAAAACTTCCGAAAGAAACCGCTGAAAGTATTGCTTCAGCCGTCAAAGAGTGGTCGGTCTCTAAAGGTGTTACGCACTTTTGCCACTGGTTCCAGCCGATGACGGGCCTTACCGCCGAAAAACATGATGCTTTTATTTCTATTCAGCACGCCAATCACTCTGAACTGCGCGTGATCGAAAGATTTACCGGTTCGCAATTAATTCAGGGCGAGCCCGATGCGTCTTCATTTCCTTCGGGCGGAATGCGCTCCACTTTTGAGGCCCGCGGTTACACCGCTTGGGACCCCACATCTCCATTGTTTATTGTTGAAGAAGAAAATGGAAAAACTTTATGTATTCCCACGGTTTTCTTCGGCTATCACGGTCAGGCGCTTGATAACAAAACCCCGCTGTTACGCTCAGTTGATATCCTTTCAAACGAAGCGGTTGAATTTCTGAAACTCGTCGGCGATGTCGATGCAAAAAAAGTGCAGACGACGTTAGGTGCCGAGCAAGAGTATTTTTTAGTTGATAAAAACTTTGCGGCCCTTCGCCCCGATCTTCTGATGACCGGCCGCACTCTCTTTGGTGCTTCCTCGGCCCGCGGTCAGCAGTTGGAAGATCACTATTTCGGAGCGATCCCTTCGCGTGTGAAATCTTTCATGCAAGAGGCCGAATATGAACTTTACAAATTAGGAATTCCGATTAAAACCCGCCACAACGAAGTTGCGCCGTCGCAGTTTGAACTGGCGCCGATTTTCGAAGACATGAACATTGCCTCGGACCACAATCTCTTAACCATGGATGTTTTAAAGCGCGTAGCACTCAAGCATGGCATGGTGTGCCTGCTGCATGAAAAGCCTTTTGCCGGAGTGAATGGTTCAGGAAAACATAACAATTGGTCGATGGCGAATGACAAAGGCGAAAATCTGCTGGAACCGGGCCATACCCCGCACCAGAATCTGCGATTTTTAGCTTGCTTGGCCGTAACCTTGCGTGCCGTTTATAAAAATGCAGCGGTGATGCGGGCCGCGATTGCCAGCCCCGGCAATGATCACCGTTTAGGTGCAAACGAAGCCCCACCGGCAATTATTTCGGTGTTCTTAGGCAGCCTGCTTGAAAATATTTTAAATTCGATCGAATCAGGTAAGGCACTTAAAGCCACCGACGAACAAATTATCGATTTGGGCGTCAGCCAGATTCCGAATATTTCAAAAGACTATACCGATCGTAACCGCACCAGCCCGTTTGCCTTTACCGGCAATAAGTTTGAGTTCAGAGCCGTCGGCTCTTCGCAAAACGTGGCGGTACCGATGGCATTCCTGAATGCCGCTGTAGCTGCCGCTTTCAGAGAATCCGCTGCAGAACTTAAAGACTTACTGAAAAAGAAAAAACGCGATGAAGCCGTAATGGAACTGATTCGCAAAATCGTAAAAGAAACGAAAGCCATTCGTTTCAGCGGCAACGGCTATTCGGATGAATGGAAAGCTGAAGCCAAAAAGCGTGGTTTACCGATCCTGAACACCACGCCTGAAGCTCTTGAAGTTCTGAAAGACAAAAAGCTGACACAGTTTCTGATCGATACCAAGGTGCTCTCTCGTGAGGAAATCGATTCCCGCTATCATATTGCGGTTGAACGCTATGTTAAAACGCTTGATATCGAGCACACCGCCATGCTTGAAATGACCAGCACTTACATCATTCCCACGCTTGAAAAGCAAATGCGCCAGTTGGGCGAAGCTCAACAGGCGATGACTTCACCCGCGCTTAAAAAGCTGCACAAAGCCCGAATTACCGAATTTGAAGCGGTATTCAGTGATGTTCTGACGGGCTATGAAAGCTTTAAAAATAAAGTTGAAAAGTCACACAAGAGTATTGATGAGAATAAACGTATGTGGGACATCATGGAAGATCTGCAACCGGCTTCATTCAAATTACGGGATGCTGTTGACGCCTCAGAGTTACTGGTTTCAAACGAACTCTGGCCACTTCCAAAGTACCGCGAAATGTTACTCGCCCATAACCTCGCTTAAAATAATGTACGCCGTACCTAATCCCCCCTTCGGGGGATTAGGTACGGCGTACATCTCGAACTACTGGAAGAATTCGAAAGACTGCTGAGGCACGATTTCGATGATGCTGCCATCAAGCGCTGTTGTAACCGGAATTGAACGGCCGGCTTCAAGTTTATAAAGTTTAGCGTCTGCTGATATTCCGAAAACCTGACCTGCCGCTTTGTGAACGCGGACATACTTTTGATCAAGTCTCAACGCCGCTGGCTTTAATGAAGGCACTTTGTTCACACAACCGATCTCAAAAACTTCGCCGGTTTCAGCGGTTAATTGAGCCGTGTATTTGTCGCGCGCGTAACCGTCTGGGTAAATCAGGCTTGCTGAAGTCATACCTGCAGGCAATGCGAGGTTTTTCATTGCAGGCGATTTAGGATCACATAAGAAAGTCACTTTGTTTTTATAAACCCGAGCACTCCACTGAGCTCCGATATGCATGTCAACCAAGTTGGCTTTTTGCACCGGCGTCTGAGCATTGTATTCCGTTACGAAGTCAGAAGGCGACTGGAAAATCTCACCTTCGTCATTTGCAAAGATATACTGAGCCTTAAGAGTTTTATCCGTCGGGAAGAAAATCATATGCTGACCTCTTTTGACGATACGGCCCGGTGCTGAAGCTTTACCTAATTTTTTAACTTCGTTTTTTTCAACATTCAGCGCATGGAAATCTAAAGTATTGGTTAATAACAACAGATTTTCAGAACGCGTAATTTTTGCCGGATTTTCAAATGTTTCTTCGGCATAAATAACCGCAGACGCTTTTGCGTAGGCTTTCAGGGCCGGATGAATACCTTCAGCATATTTAGCCAGCTGTGCATAAGTTTCAACCGTTACAGCGTACGAACCACCTTCAGAAATTCGGGTATCGCAGGCACCTTGAATGCCCTTACGCGCGCCCTTGGTGCAAGTCATGTGCGGGAAACCATCGATGTGACGGGCTTCGTGCATCATCACACTGGCGCGGTCTAAAGAAGAAAAGCTGGTGGTTAAAGCCGCAGGGCAGGTGTACATGGTTTTGTCGCCAAACATGTAGACATAAGCAATAACACCTTTAGGGCAGTCGCCGACCACTTCGAGGTTATCGATGCGACCGATAAAATAATCATACCAGCTGCTCGCGAATTTTCCTGAGAACAGTTCGTCTTTGCTTGGTGGCATTGTTGCCGAAAACTGCGTCTTACGCATGAACATAATAGAGGACACTAAATGCCAGTTCTGAGAGTTGTCGTTACAAAAATCAGCATTTGCAAGATTCGCAAACTGATTAAAGTGACCGGCAATAACTTTCATTTCAGCTTGTGAAACACACTCTTGACCAACGTTGATTTCTGCCTTGGCTACAGATACGAAAGCCGCTGTAGTAACTGATACAAAAAGAGACATTAAAATAGATCTCAAAAACATGATTCCCCCTCATCTTCATTGAAGACAGCAGAATCTTACTCAGCTTAAAACCTTTGCTGCAACATTTTATTTAAGCAGTTTTAGTTTTTTTTCAGCGTAGCTTCTTACTTGTGCAGATTGGGCTTCAAGCGCCAATAACTTTAGCTTATCTCGCGCATCAGCATCTGTTTTCGCACGTTCAAATAATTCATCAATTTCCATGTATCTTACTGCAAGTTCCTGCGTGTGTTTGAGCTCAGCTTCAGTGTGCGGAAGGATGGAACCATGATCAGGCACGTCTGACTTGGCCACATCAAACATTATCTCTTTTGATTCAGGAGATGTATTTAAGGTGATCATATAGGCGGAGAGTATACGGTCGTTGATGGGGCCCAAAGAATCCAGCGCAAAATCCCTTAACACCTGCAACTGCGTCGGCAACAAGGTTTGCGCCTGTGCCCGAAAACGGATCTGCTGTTCATCAGAATTATTCTGGGTGGAGTTAAGCCAACCAGACTCGGCATTCAGCCATTTTTTAAGAGCTTCAGGCGCAAGCCCGATTAAGCCCTGTTCATTTTCTTTTGCCGGCAGAATCTCGGCCTGACGTTCCGGCTCGCTACCCGTTAGCGGAGGAGCAGTTGTTGATTTTTTAATCAACGCCGAGAAACTGGAAACTGAATTTTTAACAGCATTCGAATTTCCCCAATTAGAAAAGTAGTAAATTGCAGAAAAAAGAACTATCAATATAATCAGAACCAACTTGCGCATGACTCAAGGTTGTAAGGAAAAGATGGCTACAGGTCAAAATATTATTGAAATAACAAAAACAAAAACTCCAAGCACCAGACCGCCAACGAACAAGCTCGGCTTCGGAAAATATTTCTCTGATCATATGTTTACGCTCGAATATGAAAATGGCGTCTGGAAAAATCCGAAGATCAGTCCTTACGGACCATTCATGATGGAACCCGGTGCTTCGGTATTTCATTACGGCCAGGCCATGTTCGAAGGCATGAAAGCCTTTCGGGCACAGAACGGAAAAATTCACCTGTTTCGCCCCGAATTCAACGCACACCGGATGGCAACGGGTGCCGCCCGCCTTTGCATGCCGGCCGTTCCTGAAGACCTATTTCTGCAAGCGGTAAATGAACTTGTTAAAATTGATTCGGCCTGGATTCCGGAAGAGTTCGGCTCTGCCCTATATTTACGGCCAACCTTGATTGGTACCGAATCTTTTCTGGGCGTAAGACCATCAGAAAAATATTTATTTTTTATTATTTGTTCGCCGGTGGGCGCCTATTACGCCGAAAGTTCTGCGCCGGTTAAAATCTGGATCGAAGAAAACAGCGTGCGTGCAGCCCTTGGTGGCTTAGGTGAGGTAAAAGCCGCAGCCAATTACGCCGCCAGTTTACAGGCTTCAACGTTGGCTAAGAAAAAAGGCTTTGCGCAGGTGCTTTGGCTCGATGCCGTTGACCGCATGACGATTGAAGAAGTCGGCACCATGAATGTTTTCTTTTACATCGGCAACGAAGTCATCACACCCGAACTTGATGGCACAATCCTCGCGGGCGCTACGCGCGATTGCGTGATCGAACTGCTGAAAAGCTGGAACATCCCGGTGGTTGAACGCCGGATCACAATTAATGAAGTGAGAAATGCCGCCGATAACGGACAGTTAAAAGAAGTTTTCGGTACTGGCACAGCCGCCGTGATTTCGGCAGTCGGGGCGCTGGCTAATGACAACTACACGATTAATATCAATAACGGTGAACAAGGTGCTTTAACGACACGGCTGTATCAGGAGATTACTGAAATTCAACAGGGCCGAAAACCCGACAGCCATAAATGGGTTCGAGTTATTGAAGCCTAAAAAATATCAGCCCACGCATGCGGTAGTTGTGCCGCAATTCAGGCACCTGTAACAACCCGATTCAAGAACGGTTTCAAAACCGCACTCCACGCACGAAGGATAACTATTTTTCTTATATTCCGCAGAACTCAGCGGCTGCACGAACTTGCTGCCGTCGCGGTAAATGGCAATGGATTTGAGGCCCATTTTCCACGCCTGCTGATAGGTCGCGCTTACATCTTCAACTGTGGCACTATTCGGTAAATTAACGGTTTTCGAAATAGCGCCGCTGATAAAAGGCTGCACCGCCGCCATCATGCTAAGATGCGCCTGATTTGAAAGTGCCAATTCACCCGTGGCACAGGCAAAAATACTGTGATGAACGTTACGGATATGACTGTTGACGACCGAACCCGTTGCCGCGATCTGCTGAATAATTTTAGCGATCTGCTCTGAAGAATAATCCAATTTCCGCAACGCCGGCGCTACCGATTGATTGACGATTTTAAGCCGGCCGCCGCCTGCCAATTTTTTATTTTTTATCAACGAAAAATCCGGCTCGATGCCGGTGGTGTCGCAGTCCATGACTAGCCCAATGGTGCCGGTTGGTGCAATGACTGTAGCCTGCGCATTTCGAAAGCCGGTAACATTTCCTTTGCGTAAAGCCTCACTCCAGCATTTTTCAGATAAAATTTTAAATTCCGGCGGGATAAATTTCCAGTCGATATTTTTAAGCGCTTGTTGATGCTTTTTGATCACGCCGAGCATTGGTTTTTTATTCTTTTTAAAACCCGCAAAGGAGCCCACAACCACGGCCATTTCGCTACTTGTGGCATAAGCCACGCCCGTCATGATCGACGAAATAAATCCGGCCCACGCACGGGCCTCATCCGAATCGTAAGAAACGCCCCTGCGCATAAAGAACGAACCCAAATTCGCAAAACCCAGCCCCAGTGGCCGGTAATCGTGTGAATTGCGCGCAATTTTTTCGGTCGGATAACTTGAGTGATCCACCAAACATTCCTGCGCAATAAACATCAACCGCAGCGTGTGCACAAAATCGACGATATTAAAATTCTGATCCGCATCCAAAAAGGCTGCCAAATTTAATGAAGCCAGATTGCAGGCCGAATCATTCAAAAATAAATACTCCGAACAGGGATTGCTGGCATAAATATTATCGGTTACCGAACAGGTATGAAAGCGATTGATTGTGTCGCTAAACTGCAGGCCAGGATCGGCGCAGTTCCACGCCGCTATACAGATCTGATTCCAGAGGTCATCAGCTTGAATAGTTTTTTTATAGTTTTTATCGGCGCGGCCTTTCAGTACCCACGGCTTACCCAGCCCCAGATTTTTCATAAACGCATCGGTTACGCGCACCGAATTATTGGCATTCTGGCCTGAAATTGTTTTATAGGCCTCGCCGTCAAGTTCGCCAGAAAAACCGGCTTTAATCAAAGCCACGGCTTTTTTTTCTTCCTGAAATTTCCAGTTAATAAATTCTAGAATTTCAGGATGATCCAGATCCAGACACACCATCTTTGCGGCCCGCCGGGTTGTTCCACCCGATTTAATCGCGCCGGCCGCTTTATCAAACACATCCAGAAAAGAAATCAGGCCCGAGCTTGTACCGCCCGAAGATAAAAACTCATCTTTTGAACGCAGATTAGAAAAATTAGTACCCGAACCCGAACCGTACTTA
>JANPPN010000158.1:0-13580 GCA_031428535.1 Bdellovibrio sp.
TGGATCTGAAAAACGTTATTTTCACACTCGATTGGGCATTAATGGCCGTCTCGATACCATTCAATGCGCGATTCTGCTGGCAAAAATGGAAAGATACGACTGGGAAGTCACTGAGCGCAACCGTGTTGCAAAGCGCTACACGGAAGCCTTCAAAGGGCTTGAAGCGATGGATCCGCAATTTTCAATTCCTTTTATTAAACCCGACAATATAAGTGTGTGGGCCCAGTACACGCTGACCATCACGCACCGTGAACTTTTCCAGAAAAAAATGACCGAATTGCAGGTGCCAACGGCCGTCCACTACCCAATGACGATGCCAGATCAGCCTTGGTATAAGACCAATACAAAAATAGATCATGATATCTCGATTTCGCGATGGGCGGCCAATCATGTGGTCAGTTTGCCGATGTATCCTGACATGGACGAGAAAACGCAGGATATCGTCATTTCGGCTGTAAAAAAATCTGTCGAATTTTCAGTAAAACAAGCGTAAGCTTGCCGCTATGAAAACAGAATTTACGCCACTTGAAAAATTAGTTACTCTCGAAACGACAGCAAAAAAAATTACATGGGGCGATTGCAAAAATTTCGTCCTTTTCGCTGGTCCAGACATCATCGAAGATGAAGGCATGGTCATTGAAACCGGCCTCGAAATTAAAAAGCTGACAGATGCGCTGGGCATCCCGTGGATACTCAAGTGTTCATTCGACAAAGCTAACCGTCAGAGTTCAAATAGTTTTCGCGGCCCCGGAATGCATTCGGCGCTTAAATCTCTTGATAAGATCAAATCCAAAATCGGTTGTGCCCTTATTACTGACGTACATGAAACTATTCAGGTGGAAGAAACGGCACAGTATGCCGAAGTCATCCAGATTCCGGCATTTTTATCTCGCCAGACCGACTTGCTGGTTGCCGTGGCAAAAACGAATCGGGTCATTCACATCAAAAAAGGACAATTCTTAGCCCCTTGGGATATGAAATCCATTGCCAAAAAAGCCACTCAAGCCGGAAATGATAAAATACTCCTCTGCGAAAGAGGAACAACCTTTGGCTATAATCGTTTGATCAACGACATGACCGGATTAGTCGAAATGCGAAGATTGGGCTTTCCGGTGATTATGGATTGTACTCATTCAACGCAACTTCCGGGCGCTACCGGCGAATCCAGCGGCGGACGTGGAGATATGGTATGGCCACTTGCCCGAGCGGCAGTTGCCATCGGAGTCGACGGGATTTTTGTTGAGACTCATCCAAATCCTGCTGAAGCTTTGTGCGACGGGCCTACTTCGTTGCCCCTAAAAAACTTAGAAGGTTTTCTTAAAAATCTTCAGCTTATTTTTAAGACGCACAATAACGCATAAATTAGACGCAAATTAGGAGAGACTTGACACTCAGAGCTCTCAAGTCGTTAATAATTCAAATGGATTTTCTCAAAAAAATTTGGCGCCCGCTGCTGGCGCTGACTCTGATACTTGTGCTGATTAAAAAAGGTCCCTTCCAGGTCGATCAACTCAAATTTATTTTGACCCACTCTTCTATTGTACTTCTCGGGTTTTCAATCTTTTTTTTACAGGTTTTAGTCGCTTCATTGCGTTGGAAACTGTTCATAAATCTTGTCGAAAAAGTAAGTCTGATAAAAGTTTTTCAACTCAATCTGGTCGGATATTTTTTCAATTTTTTCATACCTGGCGGAGTCGGCGGCGATATCGTCAAAGCACTCGAACTCTCTAAAAATAACCAGGCCACAAAATCGCAGGCACTTTCAACTGTATTTTCGGATCGTATCTTCGGCCTGTTTTCAATGATCACCTTCACGCTGATCTTTTTATCGATTGAATATTTTTTTCACGGCGCAGAATTTATTCTGAAGTTTCTTGTGTTGAACGGAATTCTTTTCTTAACTGTGGTGCTGTCCTTACTGTTTTTTCCGGCGGTGCTCAAAAACTTTTCTGCCCATTTGTCCAACAAGAATTCGACTTGGTTACTCAAACTGGAAAAACTGGTTTCAAGTCTGCACTTTACATTCGTTACCTTTAAGAATGTAAACCTTCAAGCCAAAAGTTTTGTCTTAAGTTTTCTAGGCCAGCTCATCACAATATATTTTATGTTTGAGGTTGTCCGGGCATTAGGGGCACAGCCCCCCTCATTTCTGGTTTTCTTTTCACTTTGCTGCTTCAGTTTCGTAGCTTCGGCTATTCCGATTTTTCCAGCGGGAATCGGCGTTGGACAGGTCGCAATTTACGCCATGTTTTCGCAATTTAATGAGGAACTGGCTAAGGCTACAATTACGGCAATTACAACTGTTCAGATTTTTAATCTCTTTTACGCGCTTATTGGCGGAGCGATATTCTCGTTTATGCCTAAGGTGAAGTCTGAGCCGGAAAGCAGTTTGGTATGAAAAAAGGCAAGTCGATCAAAACTTTTAACGTGCACGGGGTTGCCACAACAAAAGCGTGGGAGTTCTCGCACCATCTTGTACCGCCGATGACCGCATCAACAACTTTCAGGCTGCAGTCACTCAAACGCGGGGCGGATGGATTTCAACTTTTTGCAAATCCAAAAAAATTCGAAAAATCTCTTAAGAATAATGAACCAATCTGGATTTACGACCGCTTGGAAGAACCCACAACAAAAATGCTGGAAGAGCAGCTTTCTGAGATGGAAAACGGCGAAACGGCCGTCAGTTTTTCAAGCGGTATGGGCGCCATCTCCGCTTGCTTTCTCGCGTTCCTTAAAGTCGGCGATCATATTATTTCGCACAACACGCTTTACGGATGTACCTATAGCCTAATTACATCGTGGCTGCCGCGTTTCGGGATTACGAATAAGTTGATCAACATGAACAGACTTACAGCTAAAGATCTGGCTAATAAAAAACTTATGGCGATCTATTTTGAATCCGTCTCAAATCCATCACTCGAAATTATCGACCTCGACCGAATTTGCGGCCTCGTAAAAATCGAAAACAAGAAACGTCCCGAAAGCCGCAAAATTAAAGTCATCGTCGACAACACATTTGCCACTCCGTGGGGCTTACGGCCACTTAATCATGGTGCCGACCTCGTGATCCAGAGCTTGACAAAAAATATCGCCGGATTTGGTACAGAAATGGGCGGCGCGGTCATTACTTCCAAAAAATTTCTGAGTCCACTTTTGTTGATACGAAAAGATATCGGCGCGATCATGCACCCCCATTCGGCCTGGAATATTATGATCTACGGCATCCCTTCGCAAATTTTGAGATTCGAAGCTCAGCAAATAAATGCCATGCGGCTTGCTCAGTATCTTGAAGCTAATCCGAAAGTTGAAAGTGTATCTTATCCCGGTTTAAAATCATTTTCACAGCATAAGCTCGCTCAGACTTTGCTGCGCTCGCCAAGCGGTGAATTTGCACCGGGCCAGATGCTGACCTTCACTCTTAAAGGTTCGGCTAAAAAAACTGAAAAATTTATCAATCACATCGCGCAGAACAGTTATTCGATAACTTTAGCCGTCAGTCTAGGGCTGATCAAAACCCTCATCGAAGTTCCAGGTCTCATGACCCACGCTGCGGTTCCTAAAGAAAAACAGGCCGAATCCGGCATCCCCGCAAAGTTGATCCGGATGAGCGTCGGCATCGAAGACGCCACCGATCTTATTGAAGATCTTGATCAGGCATTCAGAATCATCTAAATCAGTAAAGGAAAACAGAAATGACATTATTGATAAAACAATTCATAAATTTGATAAGGCTCCTGCACTCTGATACCGGGCAGACGCAAATTGCCGCCGGTCTTGCTTTCGGGGTTTTCCTGGGCTTTGCGCCATTCCTTTCTTTGCAAACAGTTTTGGTCTTGTTCGTGGTTTTTATATTTCGGGTGCAACTCGGAGCAGCCTTTTTATCGGCTTTCTTTTTTAAATTCGTCGCCTTTTTGCTAGACCCCGTTGCCGATCCGATTGGCCGTTTTCTTCTCGAGAATCAGTCGCTTCGCCCAATTTGGACCTCAATGTACAACGTACCACTGCTGCCAATGACTCGTTTTAATGATTCAATTGTTCTTGGCTCATTCGCACTTTCAATTCTGCTTTGCCCGGCATTGTATTTTGTTTTTAAAAAAATGATCATCAAGTATCAGTCAAGCGTTGTGCAAAAATTCGAAGCTTCAAAAGCCTGGAAGTTGTTCAAAACTACCAAACTTTTCGACTGGTACACAAAATACCAAAACTTATACGGAGGTTAACATGAGTGACAAAGCAACCACCCAAAAAAAATCTCAGAGCCTTCTTCGATGGAACGCGATAATTCCATTCTTGATCGTATCAGCACTGGTCTATCTGTATTTCCTGTTATTCTTTGACCTCAATATGAAAAATGCAATTGAATGGGCCGGCTACAAAGCCCTCGGTTCCGAAGTGAATGTTGGCCAATTTAAAAGCTCCTTCATAAAAGGAAATGTTCAGATTTCAAAAATCGAACTAACCAACAGCGAGAAACCCGCATTCAATTCCATTGAATTGGGAGACATCCGCTTTGATTTAAAATGGGATGCGCTCTTGCGGGCCAAATTCGTCGTCGAAGAAATCGCGGTTGAAGGTGTGCAATTTATGTCAAAGCGTGCGTCAGTCGGAAAAGTTGCGCCACCCGAACCCGCTTCAGACAAGCCCGGCTTTACTCAGCAGCTACAGGATAAAGCCCTGAATAAACTCGAATCCGAAAATCAGAATAACATCCTTGGCGATACCGCCGAATTTATGAAGACCGGAAATTTCGATAATCAACTTAAAGCAATGGAAGACCAACTGGTCTCAAAAAAGCTGCTTCAGGAAATGAATACGAAATGGTCAGCCAAACAAACGGAATGGAATACTAAACTTAAAACTCTCCCCAGCGGACAGGAACTGAAAGCCCTCAGCGATAAGCTGGGCAAGGTTAAGTCTAAAGACTTTGCAAATCTTCAGGAACTTGATGCTTCAGTAAAGGAAGTCCAGTCCATCGTCGTCGAAATGGATGCCAAATCAAAACAAGTGAAGGATTTGAAATCACAGCTCGATTCAGACCTTAAATCGATTGACGTCGATTATAAAAATATCGACCAACAAATTAAAGCTGATACCGAAAAACTCAAGGCGCATTTAAAAATTCCAAAAATAGATGCAGCAAGTTTTGCCAAGACACTTTTCATGGGATACTTAACTCCGCTCACACGGAAACTCGATAGCTATAAAAGTATGGCCGAAAAGTATCTCCCTCCTAAATATGCGAAAATGGTAGCCGGCAAAAAGAGCGATGTTGAAGTCGACACAACAATTCAGCCGCACCCGCGCGTCAAGGGCACAACCTATGAATTTCCGGTTAAAAACGGCTATCCCTTATTCTGGATCCAAAAGGTGGCTATAAGTTCAAAATCGAATAATCAGGTTGATTACGGCGATTTCACAGGTCAGATAAGCCATATTACGTCCAACCAAAATCAAATCGGACACCCGACAACCGCAAAGATCCAGGGCGATTTCAACAAAATGAACATTAAGGGTATCAAACTTAATGCCCTCCTAAACAATATGGAGCCTGAACCGCTGGTACAGTACGAATTCGCGATCACCTCCTACCCGTTGAATGACTTGCAACTTCTCAATTCAAAAAGCGGATCTATCTCCATCCCGACAACTGAATCACAGTTCACTTCTTCGGGTAAGATCATCGGATTTAAAACTTTTGATATCCAGCTGAACAACGTCTTTAACAACGTCAAATTCGTCATTTCTTCAGAAGACAAAACCATTGATGAAATTCTGAAGTCATCATTGGGCACGATTTCAAAATTTGATTTGCAGGCCACGGCAAGGGGCGAATTGCAGAACCTGGCTATTGATATCCGCTCAAGCCTCGCGGGTGACCTCGAAGCTTCGTTTAAAGCCCTGCTGCAAGGCAAAATCAACGAAGCCAATGCCCAACTCCAAAAGTCGATCAATCTCGAAGTGGATAAACTGAAGTCGCAACTGACTACTCAGGTTGGCGGGTTGAAAAATCAGGCAGAGGGCGAACTCAAAAAGCTGCAATCGCAAATCGACGAGCAAAAGAGCCAGGCCGAAGCCAAAGTTGCTGCTGCAAAGAAAGATGCTGAAGAACAAGCTAAAAAGAAGATTCAGCAAGACGGCCAAAAGCAATTGGATGACGTGAAGAAGAAACTCGGACTGTAATGTAATCTGTAAATTCTCTTGTGCGGCGCCAAATTAGAGGCCAGTGCATTCCTATCCATTGCAATGGATTAGTGTCATTTCTTTGGTGACCGCCTACGTAGCTATAGTATTGTTTTTTATATGTCCTATTGCTTTTCTGCTTTTAGCCAGATGCTGCTAATCTTAGTGCTCATTTTCGTTTTTGGTTGCACGACGCAACCAAAATTAGATTCAAATTCAATTCGAAGCTGGTCAAGTACACTAAGTCGCGAAGAACCATTTAGAGATCCATATGTTGCCGAATTTTCTTCTAGAAGTTATAAACTTTTTTACTTAGCCGCCCATCACGAGAATAAAACGAATAGTAAAACACTCGAACTTGTTAAACTCCTCATAGAAAGCAAACCTATTCAAGCTATTATTATCGAGCCTATTTCTTTTGCGGAAGGTATAAGTCCACAATTTTATATTGATTATTCTAGGAAAGGACTAAACGGTGACTTTGTTGAAGGTGGCGAATCAGCCTGGGCCGTACTCAAAGCACAAGAAAAAAGTATTCCATTTTTTGGAGGCGAGCCCACGCACCAAATGATATTCGAAGGTTTAATACAGGCCGGATATACCGAATTAGATGTCATCGGATTTTTTTTAATAAGACAAATTCCTCAATGGAAACGACAAAAACAAACGGACTCGGTAAAACTTGAAGAATTTGCACCCGATTACATTAAAAATTCTTGCAGGAAAATACGACTGAAAAAATGTCCTACATTTTTTGCAGTTAAGAAGTGGTACAAAGATATCAACAATAAAGATTTAACTTCTCAGGTTAACAAGGAGGATGCGGCTCCTTACTTAGATAGCCGTATCTTTACGCAAAGAATATCAGGCACGATCGGCAGAATTCGGGATATGTATACAGTCGATGTCATTGAAAAAATTCTTGTCGAGTACAAAACCGTTCTTGTTATTTACGGAGCTAGTCATTTCATGACGACTTCACCTGTATTTGAAAAAGCGCTCGGGCATCCACATCTGTTCCAATAACACTCCTCAAATAACCACCATACCATCACAGACGCGATAAGTTCATGGCCCAAATCGGTGTAAAATAAGATCGAAACTAGATTCTAAGCTTTGTACGATCAAGTCTCAATTCTACATGAATCTTTACTTATTAATCCTTTTATAGTTTCAGATTTTTCCAATCGACCACAGACTTAATAACCTGTGGCTCTGGCTTATTTTTTCGCATTATTACACTCATCGGCAGACGGTCAGCATCCAGAAACTTCGAAATCGAACTCGGCCCATCCCAGACCCTGATAAATTTATCAGAATCAAACTCAGGAAAGCTTTTGAGAAATTTTAAAATGTCATCCTGCTGCTCATCGAGCGAAACGATTATAAACTTAACATCTGGGCGTGTTTTTGCGAACGCAACCAGCTCTGGCACTTCGTTCACGCAAGGCCCGCACCAAGAGGCCCATAGGTGCACAACAACGCCTTGGTGGGCGGCTAGCGCGCTTTTATCTACTGATATTTTATTACCTTTGTAGTCGCGCAACTCCGAAGACTGCAATTTGTCAAAAATCGCCGCAGAAGTCAGCGCAGCTGTTCCATTCTTTACTTCCGGCCCCTGATTTACAGAAAAATATTTTCCTTTGAACACGAGGTAAGTGAAAATCACCGAAAGTAACAAAAACCCAGCTGTTATCTTTAATCTCATTCTTCTTCCGTTTTTCTCAAAAAAAAAACCCAAGTTATTAGCTTGGGTTCGATATTCATTCTTACTAAATGAAAGACTATCTGGCAGCGTGCATTGCCGCGCGAGATTTGTTTTTCATTTGTCTGATGCCTTTTTTAGTTTTCGCAGCAGCCAAAGCTTTCAACTTCTTAGCTTTGCTTTCAACTTTTTTAGCAACTTTATCTTCTTTAGTTACTTTAGCAGTCGTCTTAGCAACTTTTGATTTCCAATCGAAATCAACAAATTCTAAGAAAGCCATCTCTGCAGTGTCGCCAGGTCTTCGACCTATTTTCACTACACGAGTGTAACCGCCATCACGATCTTTAAACCGTGGAGCAATATTCTTTACTAAATCCAAACCGAGATCTTGATTTGCCAATCTTGAGATAACAAGGCGAATTGAATTCAAATCACCTTTTTTACCAAGAGTAACAACTCTTTCAATGTGACGGCGTAATTCTTTAGCGCGTGCAACAGTCGTTTTAATACGACCGTGCTCAACCAAAGATACCATTAATCCACGTATTAAGGCCTTGCGGGGGCCACTCTTACGACTAAAATGTTTAACTAAACGACGATGTGATGACATGTCGAACTCCTATTGTACTTCTTTTTTAACTGACACAGGCATCTGATTAGGATCCCATCCTGGAGGAGGCCATCCTTCGATTTTCATTCCGAGGCCTAATCCCATTGTCGTTAAAATTTCTTTAATTTCGTTTAATGATTTGCGACCAAAGTTTTTAGTCTTAAGCATTTCAGCTTCTGATCGAACAACTAATTCACCGATAAATCGGATGTTAGCATTTTTCAAACAGTTAGCAGAACGAACACTTAATTCTAAATCATCTACAGATCGGAAAAGATTTTCATTCAATGTAGACGAACCCATTCCTCGAACTTCATCAGAAGGCTCTAAAGACTCATCAAAAGTTAAGAAAATCTGTAACTGTTCTTTTAAAATCTTAGAAGCAAGTGATACTGCTTCTTCAGGCTTCAATGAACCGTCTGTCCATACTTCCAAAGCCAAAGAATCATAATCTGTTCTCTGTCCAACGCGGGCGTTAGAAACAGAGTAGTTTACTTTTCTGATCGGGCTATGAAGAGCATCAACACCGATAAAGCCAACTTGTAAATCTTCAGTGCTGGTTTCAACCGGAGCATAACCGCGTCCGTAAGACACAAGCAATTCTGCGTTGAAGTTAGCATTGTTACCCAAAGTTGCGATATGCTGATGAGGGTTTAAAATTTCAATTTTATCAGATGTTACGATGTCTGCAGCTGTAACAACTCCCGGACCTTTTTTTGAAATTCTCAAAGTCAAAGTTTCAGAGTTAAACTGTCTGAATCGAACCTGTTTTAAATTCAAAATAATGTCTGAAACGTCTTCTAAAACGTCAGGCAAAGTAGAGAACTCATGTAAAACTCCATCGAATTTTACAGCAGTCACTGCCGAACCCATCATTGAACTCAAAAGAATTCGTCTTAAAGAATTACCAAGGGTAACTCCAAAGCCACGCTCTAAAGGACGAACAACAAATTTAGCATACTCTACAGATTGAGTATCGCGCTCGATCTCAAATCCTTTTGGTTTAATTAATTCTCTCCAAAATTTATAATAGTGCTCTTGCATCATTTACCCCTTTATTATCGAGAGTAGTACTCTACGATCATACTTTCTTCTACTGGAATTGTTACTTCATCACGCATTGGAAGATCTTTGATCGTTCCTTTGAATGCAGCATGATTTGCATCAAGCCAACTTGGAATTGTACGTCGTGCAACTGCTTGGATAGCAGATAAAATCTTGTTCACTTCTTTGCTAGTCGGGGCAACTTCGATTACATCACCCTTTTTAACTAAAAAGCTCGCGATGTTAACGCGTTTGCCATTTACTAAAAAGTGATTGTGCGAAATCAACTGACGAGCTTCGCGACGAGAATTTGCAAAACCCAGAGTGTAAACAACATTATCAAATCTCATTTCTAAGAATTTCAATAGTGCATTACCGGTGATTTCTTTCGATTGATCAGCAAGTTCAAAATATCTGTGGAATTGCTTTTCAGAAAGACCATAATATCTTTTTGCTTTTTGTTTTTCTCGCAACTGAAGCGCAAATTCAGAAAACTTAAGACGAGATTGGCCATGTTGTCCCGGTGGATATGGGCGTCGCTCAAAAGCACATTTGTCTGAATAACATCTGTCACCTTTTAAGAAAAGTTTCATGTTTTCGCGGCGACATAATTTACAAACTGAATTAGTTACACAACTCATAATTTACCCCAATTAAATTCTTCGACGCTTAGGCGGTCGACATCCATTGTGAGGGATTGGAGTGATATCTTTTAAAGATAAAATTCTCATTCCTGTTCCAGCCAAAGCTCTGATTGCGGGTTCACGGCCTGCGCCTGGACCTGTTAATAACACTTCAACTGATTTCATTCCAGAATCCATCGCTTTTTTCGCTGCATCTTCGCATGTTACCTGAGCTGCGAAAGGAGTGCCTTTACGGCTGCCTTTGAAACCCATGTGTCCTGCAGAAGACCAAGAAACTGTGTTTCCAGCCGGATCTGTAAATGTAATGATCACATTACCAAAGCCAGCAGCTATATGACACTGACCTTGCACGATATTTTTTTTAACTTTTTTCTTAGCCGTTGTCGGCCTTTTTTCCATTGTATTCGTTGTATTCATTTTTTCACCTTATGCGATTAAACAGCTTTTTTCTTATTAGCTACTGTTTTCTTAGGACCCTTACGAGTTCTAGCGTTTGAACGCGTATTTTGGCCACGAACCGGAAGACCTTTTCTGTGTCTCGTTCCGCGGTAACAATTTACATCTGTTAAACGTTTGATAAACATGCTGATATCACGACGTAAATCACCTTCAACTTTAAACTGAGCTTCGATCAACGCACGCATTGATGCCGTTTGTTCATCCGTTAAAGCATCTGTTCTTAATGTGTCAGGCACACCAACTTCTTGGCATATTTGACGAGCGCGAGAACGTCCGATTCCGAAAATATACGTTAGAGCGACTTCAACTCGTTTATTACGAGGTAAGTCGATACCCATTAAACGTGCCATAACTAGCCCTGCCTTTGCTTGTGTTTCGCGTTCTCACAGATAACTCTGACAACACCTTTTCTTTTAATAACTTTACATTTATTACAAATCTTTTTTACTGATGGTCTAACTTTCATAACAATACTCCGCAAAAGGTTACAATTAGTAACACTGTATATAAACCTAGTCTAGCTCTAATTAAGCCAGTCCCAGAATTTTAATAATTTGTTCAAAAACAACATCGGGCTCTTGTTCACTATCTACTTCCACCAAGTTGCCTTGTTGTTTGTAGAAACTGATCGTGGGACCTGTATTCTTTTCAAACTGAGCCAAACGCTCGCTAATCACTTCTTCCCTGTCATCAGGCCTTTGAGTGAGAGAGCCTCCACACTTTTCGCAAATGTGGCCCTTACTCGAAGGTTTGCTTTCAATATGGTAAATCTCACCACACTTTGAGCACGTTCTGCGACCGGTTAGACGCTTCGTTAAGATCTGAGGATTGACCTTAAAATAAACAACTTTATCGATCTTCATATCCAGTTTCCCGAGCATCGAATTTAAGCTTTCGGCTTGGGCTACTGTTCTTGGAAAACCATCAAAAATAACTGATTTTCCCACTTGTTGATTCATATAAACCTTAACCAGATTTATCATGACATCATCAGGTACAAGCTTACCTTGGTTCATGTAACTTTGAGCGAGAAGACCTATCTCTGTCTTTTCCGCTATAGCCGCTCTTAGGACATCCCCGGTACTCAACTGAACAAAGTTATATTTTTCAATAAATCTCCGCGCCTGGGTACCTTTACCCGAGCCTGGAGCGCCTATTAAAATAATATTCAAAACTGAACCCTTCTACTGCGAATCTTCACACCTTTTAAGAATGAATCATACTTACTTGAAAGCAAATGCGACTGAATCTGCTGTGATGTATCGATCGCCACACCGACAAGAATTAACAAACTGGTTCCGCCGAAGTAAAATGGAATATTCATCATCTGCACCAGCAAACCAGGCAAAATACAAACGATGCAAAGATACAAACATCCTAAAACATTAATTCGGTCCAATACATAACGAATGAAATCAGCTGTGCTTTTTCCTGCTCTGATTCCAGGAACAAATGCTCCGGATTTTTTCAGATTTTCAGAAACTTCATCTGCATTGAACACGATATCAGTATAGAAAAATGAGAAAAATATAATGAATAATACGAACAAAATATTGTAAATGACACCGTTCGGATTCAAGGAATCGCTCATAGCTCTTAACCAAGGAATATCCATGAACTGAGCCAATGTACTCGGAAACATTAGCAATGAGCTGGCAAAAATCGGTGGTATAACACCTGCAAAGTTAATCTTAATAGGTAAATGGCTTGAAGCCAACGAACCCATATTGTTATTTGCAAGACGCTGGCTGTACTGAATAGCAATTCTGCGCTGGGCAACTTCCATAAAAATCACACCCGCAATAACTGCGATCATGAAAATCAAAAGAACTGCAGCAAGAATAACCCGCAATTCACCAGATTTAATCAGCTCAAAAAGCTGATTTGCACCGGACGGAATAGAAGCCGCAATACCCGTAAAGATAATAAGCGAAGTTCCATTTCCGATGCCACGCTCTGTGATCTGATCTCCCAGCCACATGATAAAACATGTACCGGCAACCAAAGTTAAAACTGTAACAAATTTAAAAGGGAATATCCCGAGAGAACCAGATGACAATAACGATGCTCCGGCAGTTGTCGTTTGAGTAGCCAGCCATGTGCTAATTCCGTAACCCTGAATGATAGCAAGTACCACCGTTGCATACTTCGTATATTGAGTGATTTTCTTACGTCCCGATTCGCCTTCCTTTTTCAATGCTTCCAAAAAAGGAATTGCAGACGTCAAAAGCTGGAAAATAATAGATGCTGAAATATACGGCATGATGCCTAAGGCAAAAACCGAAAACTGTGAAAGAGCTCCGCCGCTGAATGTATTAAATAATCCGAATATCCCACGATTCTGGGAATTGAAAAACTCAGATACAGCAAGTCCGTTAACTCCAGGAGTTGGTATGTGAACCCCAATCCGGTAAACGGCTAGACAAATTAAGGTGAAAAATATTTTATTTCTAAGACTACCTAAACCTTTGTCGCTACTTTGATCAGCCACTACTTGATTACCTCAGTTGTTCCACCAGCTTTTTCAATCGCTTCTTTTGCTTTCGCACTGAAGGCGTGCGCTTTCACTTTGAACGCGCCTTTTAGCTCACCTTTTGCGAGAATCTTAACTTGCGCAGACTTTGTGATCAAACCAGCATTGTATAATGAAGTTGGATCAACAGCGCCCTGAACTTTAGTTAAATCAGAAAGGTTAACAATCTGAAATACGTTAGCAAAGGCTGCATTCGTAAAACCAAATTTCGGTAATCGACGAGATAATGGAGTTTGTCCACCTTCGAAACCGCGTCTTACAGTACCGCCGGTACGGGCTAACTGACCTTTATGACCTTTAGTTGAAGTTCCACCCATGCCGGAACCGATACCGCGACCGATACGTTTCTGATAATGTGTTGAACCTTTTTTAGGGGCCAATTTTGCTAATAAACTCATAAAGAAC
>JANPPN010000159.1:0-48345 GCA_031428535.1 Bdellovibrio sp.
TTCGGGCAAACATCGAATTATCATGCCTCGAACTTGACTCATTTGCTATCGTGTTATCTACTTAAGTATGGCTTTGCGTGTCTTACTTGCAGATGAAAGCTCGACCATTAAAAAAGCAATACAATTGGTGTTGTCAGAATACGGGGTCGAGGTAAAAACGGTTCCCACGGGAATAGATGTTCTATCTGTAGCCCAGAGCTTTTTACCCGACATCGTCATTGCCGACATCCTACTTAATAAAAAAAACGGCTACGAAGTCTGCCTTGAGCTCAAAAATAATGCGGGTACCAGCAAAGTTCCGGTGGTTCTCATGTGGAGCAGTTTCATGCAGCTCGATGAACAGCTCTACCGAAGTTCTCGCGCTGATGCTTCACTTGAAAAACCCTTCGAAGCCGAAACCATAAAAGCACTCTTTGAAAGATTAGTGCCCAAGCTGCAGACTTTTCCGCTTAAAGGCTTTCTTCGCCACGCTCCACTCCCCGATTTTGAGGAATCCGACACCTTTGTCAGACAAAAGAATACTTTTAACACCTTGGTTGCGCCCGAGATAAAAAATGGTGATGTCAGTGCGGACGAAGCGGGAACGATGATCATCGATGCACCTCTCGATTTCAATATTCCCTCATTGAATGATGAGCAGAACAATAAACTCAGCTTCAAACAGAAACTGACCCAGAAGCAACAACAGCTCGCTTCTATCGAAGTCAAACCCGAACCGCCGCCCCAGTATACAATGACGCCCGCAACACCCGAACGTGATGAGTGGTCTCCTTCCAAAACAAATCAGTTCGTAATCGAAACCGAAAATTACGGCGACTTCGAGGAAGTTAAAGTTGTCAGTGCGCACGGAAGTGACGCGGCTAAAATGCAGGACCTTAACGAACAAATTCGCTCGTATGTTAAAGGCTCGCCTTTGGCCAACCAAAAAGCCGAAGAGTCCATGCAAAAAAATGTAACCTCAAGTTTTGATGAGCAGCTTATGCGGGAAGAAATTCGCCAGATTGCAGAACGCATCTGCTGGCAGGTCATTCCCGAAATTACCGAAAAAGTCGTTCGCGAAGAATTGACTAAGTTGCTACAGGGAATAGAAAAGAACATATGATAACACTTGATCTGATCAAGGCCGCCCTTAAAGAGGACATGCCTTCCGGTGACGTAACGACTGAATCGCTGGCCATGAAACCCAAGTTCGGCGAAGCCTTACTGAAAGCAAAGGAAGATCTGGTACTTTCGGGCGCCAACGCATTTGAAGAAACCATTTTGTTTTTAGAACCACAGGTCAAGATCAAATGGTTTTTTAACGAAGGCGATCTGATTTACAAGGGGCAAAATATCTGTTCCGTCGAAGGCGACCTGCTACAGATTCTAAAAACCGAACGTGTGGCACTGAACTTTCTGGGCCGCCTTTCCGGAATCGCTACGTTAACACGAAAATTCGTAAAAGAAGTTGAAGGCACGCAAACGCGGATTTTAGATACGCGCAAAACCACTCCCCTGCTGCGTGATCTTGAAAAACGTGCGGTTCAGCATGGTGGTGGCCACAATCACCGTTTTAGTCTTTCCGAAGCCGTTTTAATCAAAGATAATCATATTTCGCTGATGGGCGGCATCAGTAAAGCGGTGGTCCGCCTTCGTCAGAACTGCACACTACCGATCGAAGTTGAAGCCAGTAATCTCGAACACGTTAAAGAATGTGTTTCGTTGAACATCCAGCGAATCCTGCTTGATAATATGAACAATGAAATGATGGCACTTGCACTGCAATTGATACCAAAAGAAATTAAAACCGAAGCCAGCGGAAACATGGTCTTAACCCGCGTCAAATCTGTGGCGCAACTGGGTGTTGATTTTATTTCAGTCGGCGCGCTGACCCACTCTGCGATTTGCTCGGATGTCAGCCTGTTATTTGATTGGGGTGACTGATGAATGAAACCGGCCTCGATAACACTGAAAATATTTTAATTGGTCAGGTGACGCACCACTGGGCCCGAAGTCAGAAAATTCCGACGCAATATTTTTTGACCGTCGACAGCACAAATGCAAAAGCCCGTGCCGATTCATTTTCTGAAAAAACTTTTAACGAAAATCTGATCGTGTATCTGACAGATGAACAGACTGCCGGCAAAGGACGCGGGACTAACACGTGGGTCGGCGGTGCAAAAGGCTCGCAATTACTTTCAACATGGTCATTTATGATCGACGCCCCCCCACATCCGACCATCTCACCGATGATCGGCCTGGCACTTTACCGTGCAGCGGTTTCAACGTGGCCGTTTCTCAATTTCAATCTTAAAGCGCCAAACGATCTTTACATCAACAAGAAAAAAGTTGCGGGCCTCCTGCTTGAAACCGTTTCTCAGGGCGACGATCACCGCCTGCTGCTCGGACTCGGTATTAATGTTCTCACCGCGCCTGAAAATGTTGAAACCGCTAGCGCCATTTCAAAAGAACTTTCAAAAAACACCCCGCTGCTTGCGCAGGACTGGAATTCTTTTTTAGAAAGATTGGTTTTTGAAATTTCCTTCTCGCTGCAGTTGTCGCTTGAACCGATGAACTCAACAAGCACAAATGCGCTTCTGCTGGCACTTAATAAACATCCGCTCCTCAGAGAAAAATATCTTTCGCTCGACGAAGCCGGCAATCTCGAAACATCGTCTAAAAAAATATCGTGGCAGGAACTCTGATGGCATTGATACAAACTCCTGAAAAAATCGAATTTGGCGCAATCGTTCCGGCCTTCGAACTAAAAGGTATCGACGGCAAAATATACCGGCAAACCGATTTTCTGAACTCTAAGCCCCTCGTCTTTATGTTTATCTGCAATCATTGCCCGTACGTCAAAGCCATCGAAGACCGGCTTATTACCCTGGGGCAGGATCTTAAAAAATACGGAATAAATGTTGTCGGAATCTGCTCGAACGATGAAGTGAATTACCCTGATGACAGTTTTGATAATCTGAAAAAACGGGCCACAGAAAAAAATTATTCCTTTACTTATCTGCACGACGCAACCCAAAGTGCCGCACGGGCTTTCGGTGCTGTCTGCACGCCTGATTTTTTTATTTACGACAACCATGGCAAGCTTGCATGGCGCGGGCGTCTCGATGACTCGTGGAAAGAACCCCTTTCTGTCACCCAGCGCGAGCTTTTCACCGCAGCGCTCGATTTGCTTAACCTGCGTCCGCTCTCAGGCAAACAGACACCCTCAATGGGTTGTTCTATTAAATGGCTGAAGAATGGTTAAACATTCTCTTTACGCCTTCAGTCTCGGGTTTATACTTTTTTTCCTGTACCTGTTTCAATACACCGGCGCGTTTAAGACGGTATCGGTCGATATTGATGAACGCGGGCCTTACACGATTATTTTCAAACCCCACATCGGAGCTTATCATAAGATCGTAACGGCGATTGAAGAGGTCGAAACCTGGGCTAAAGCCAATGGACTTAAATGCCGTCTGAGTTTCGGCGAATATTTCGATGATCCAAGGGTCGTGGAAGAAGGGCGGCTTAATTCGCGCGGTGGCTGCATACTTGACCCATTGATTGCCGCCGAAGCCGTCCACCTTAAAAATATAAAAAACACCATGCCGGCGGATTTTCAGATTGCAGAAATCCTGAAAACCAAGGCTGTCGTGGCGCTTTTCACAGGCGCTCCGGGAATCGGTCCCCTGAAGGTTTATCCTAAAGCCGAAGACTATATTTCAGAACACAAGCTCGCAAGAATGGGTTCCGTAATCGAAATCTACGAAATTTTCGACCGGAAATCTATGCAAACAACTTACATCTGGCCACTGAAAGACTAACAGGCCGGTGAAAAACCGGGAATTTTCATTTTATTAATATGATGGTTTTTCCAGCTAGATTAAAATAATTTTATAATTAATCACTCTGTTTGGCTCTTTTGGCGGTTCAAACATCTGCCAGTACTGCTCAAGAAATTGAAAATACTCTTCCATGCTGCTCATCGCTTTACTCCTTGAAGTTTTTCAATTACTGACCACTCGCCAAAAAGGTCTGCATATTTTTTTACTTCGGCTAAATCAATTTTAGGTAATCCCAATAATTTTTGAATATCGGCTTTATCTTGTAACTCACGAGAGGTATCATTTTTGTAAGCTTGAATTTTTAAACCAATAATATCTTCAGGTATTAAAATATAAATATTTAATTCTTGATTGAGTTGCGCTTGTTTTAACATTTGCTGGCTCAGGGGCCTGTTGGCTAACAGCACATCCAAAAAACCCAAACCCGTGTACTGAAGTACTTCTCCCGATTCGTACTTCAGTACAAAACCTTTTTTAAGTAGTTCAGTTTTGATAATTTCTTTTTTCGTTCCATCTGCTAACAAATCAATATCTGCAGTAGCACGGTGCTGACCATAAGCCGCCAATGCAAAACCACCAATAAGAGCATGAGCAACTCCTGCTTGTTGCAAAACTAAATGAGCCTCATTTAAGGTTTTTCTAAGGTTGATCACTTAACCATACTAACAAAGTTATATTTGATTTAAAATAGAAATTGGATGGACTAACGAAGCCCTACCTAACATATTGAAATTATTGCGGTTCGCATTTTGATTTGGACAAAATTTCTACAGTCTGTTTGGTTTGGACGATAAGAAGAACGCTAGAAAGAGACTTACAAGGCCGCAAATAAATTTTGAAACACACCGTGCCGACAGTAAACTTCCGGATCAAAGACCCTCGAACTGGTTTTCGTGAGTCTAGTTAAGCAATTAATTACATTTTACAATTTTTAGAGTAACGAACGCCGCTTCCGTTTTCGCACTTACAATATCAGAACCATTCGCCACAACATTCAGATCTGCGGTTAAAATCACATCGCGTTCACAATCAGATTCGGCCAGAATGCCTTCTGCCATTAAAGTTTTTGAAGTTGTTGCAACGAGTGGTTTAGATTTTTTTCCGACCACTGAAACTTTCAGTGTGGATTTTATTCCTTTGCCGTCCATATGCACAATCTGCGAAACATCGGAAATCTGTAATTTTTGATTTTTTCTGAGCTTGATCGGAAGACGCATGTTGCAGGTTTTACGCTCAAAAGGCGTTTTTGATTTTTTGTCGAGTACAACTTTGACCGGAAGTTCAAAACGGTTTTTTTCACCAATAACAGGAACCATTTTCTGGTCCCCGTAACAGCCGTTACCGGAAACAGCGATGGTTCCGCTAGCCAAGGGCGAAGCGTTCGCCATCACTGCTAACAGAACCAAACTGATAATATTCACTACTTACCTAAAACTTTGATGTCGGCTGCGTTCGTCAATGCGATCTGCGGACGACCTGGCTGTGTTGGCTCTTTGCCTTTGTACTCAGTTATAGCACCGGTGATCTGTACTTTTTTACCAACATACATTTTTTCCATTTCAGCTTGCAATTCTTTGCCTGTCATTTTTGAAAACTTCGCAAAATCCGGCGCCATAATCACTGCCGATAAAAACTTTTTGTAGTCTTTATCAAAATTCAGAAAACACATTTTCTCGGTACACATTGTTGCAGCAATAGTGCCTTCAACGGTTTTAGTCTGTTTGTAAAACTTAGGCGCGTCCTGAAAACTAACTGCGGGTTCTGCAGCAAATGCAGAGCTTAAAGTCAAAGTTGCAGCGAGCGCTAAAATAGATTTGAGTAACATATTTTTCTCCTGTTAATGGGTTTTTAAGTCATCCGAAAAATATGCCACCCAGGGTTTTTGATGTCCAATTAAATCTATTTTGACCTTACACCCCGCGAATTAAATTCAGGGCCGAGCCGGCCTTAAACCACTTAATTTGTTCAGCATTATAGGTATGTTTCACCTGGATATTCTCAGTCGTTCCGTCAGCATGTTTCAACTGCAACGTCAGGTTTTTTCCGGGAGCGATATCCTTTAACCCGCGGATTGTCAGCAGGTCCTTTTCCTGAATTTTCTCGTAATCTTTGACATTATCGAAAGTCAGCGCAAGTACGCCCTGTTTTTTCAAGTTGGTTTCGTGAATCCGTGCGAATGATTTCGTAATAACCGCCGTGCAGCCTAAAAAGCGCGGAGACATCGCCGCGTGTTCGCGCGAAGAGCCTTCACCGTAGTTGTCATCGCCAACAATCATCCACGCTTTACCGGCTTTTTGATAGTCGCGGGCAATCTGGGCGAATTCTTTTTTTTCGCCGTTCAATTGTGAAATTCCTTTGCCGATTTCTCCCGGCAGGTAAGCATTGTCAGCGCCTAACAACATATTGTTAGAAATATTATCAAGATGCCCGCGGTAATTCAGCCACTTTCCGCCCGGGCTGATGTGATCTGTCGTGCACTTGCCTTTGGCTTTTGCCAAAACAATTTGATCTACAAAATCATTGCCGTCCCACTTGGTAAATGGTGCAAGTAATTGTAGTCGGTCCGAAGTCGGACTGACGGCCACCGTGGCTTTGCTGCCTTCCGGTTTCTGGTAACCGTGAACGTCCGGAACAAATCCTTTTTCTGGCAACTCCGGTGCTGATGGGGCTTTCAGTTTGATTTTGCCTTTTGGTCCTTCAAGTTCGTCCGTCATCGGATTAAAATCAAGGCGGCCGGCAAGACCCAGCGCCATCACAAGTTCCGGCGAACCGATAAAAGCAAGAGTTTCAGGATTAGCATCGTTACGTCCTCTGAAATTTCGGTTAAATGAAGTTACAATCGTATTTTTTTCGCCGTGTTTGATATCGTCACGTTTCCACTGGCCGATACACGGACCGCAGGCGTTAGCCAGCACCGTTGCGCCAACCGCTTCAAAAGTTTTCATCTGCCCATCGCGGGTAATTGTATTCTGAATCTGCGTTGATCCCGGTGAAACCAGGAACGGCTGCTTCATCATAACCCCGATCTGAATGGCCTGCTCGGCCACCATCGCCGAGCGTCCGATATCTTCATAAGAAGAGTTCGTGCAAGAGCCAATGAGTGCGCTGGATAAATTCAGCGTCCAACCGTTGGCTTTCGCTTCTTCACGGATTTTTGAAATTGGACGTGCCAGATCCGGCGTGTGCGGGCCGACCAAATGCGGCTCTAATTCCGAGAGGTCGATTTCATAAACTTCGTCAAAATATTTTTTAGGGTTAACAAGTACATCCGGATCTGCCGTCAGAATATCGGTGTTCTGGTCTGCGATCTGCGCCAGTTGTTTACGATCTGTGGCCGCAAGGTAGCCCGCCATTTTTGCATCATACGGAAAGACTGAACAAGTAGCCCCAAGCTCTGCGCCCATATTGGTAATCGTCGCTTTGCCGGTACACGAAAGTGATGTCGCGCCTTCGCCGAAATACTCAACGATTTTATCTGTTCCGCCTTTTACAGTTAAAATTCCACAGAGTTTTAAAATCACATCTTTTGCCGAAGCCCAACCATTAAGTTTGCCTTTGAGATGCACGCCGATCAACTGCGGATTCTTAACTTCCCACGGAAGCCCGACCATTACATCGCTGGCGTCAGAGCCGCCAACACCAATCGCGCACATTCCAAGCCCGCCCGCATTCGGCGTATGCGAATCCGTTCCGATAATCAAGCCGCCCGGAAACGCATAATTTTCAAGAATAACCTGATGAATAATTCCAGCGCCGGGCTTCCAGAAACCGATGTTATATTTTGAAGAAGACGTTGCCAGAAAATCAAAGACTTCACGGTTAGAATTGTTCGAAGCCGCCATGTCTTTTTCTTTACCCTGATAAGCCTGAATCAAATGATCACAATGAACTGTTGATGGAACAGCAGCTTCGGTTTTTCCAGCCAGCATAAATTGAAGAATGGCCATCTGAGCTGTTGCATCCTGCATGGCAACGCGGTCAGGTCGCAATAATAAAAAACTTTTGCCGCGCTCAATTTCCTGCTCTTGCGGATCGTCCAAATGTCCGTAAATGATCTTTTCAGCCAAAGTTAGATCACGGCCAAGTCTTTTGCGAATCACCCCGACTTTTGTACGGGTCGTTTCATAAACTTTTTTTACCATTTCGGGAGAAGTTTCGATTGTTGCCATGACATTTTCCTTTCGTGACAGCCCAGTTCTATTAAAAGAGAGATTACACCCTAATTATCGGGTAAAAGCATTAAAGAAAAAATTGAATAATCGGAATATAATGTAGTAGTATTAGGAATATATGGTCGAAGGTATAGAAGCACTCCTTGCACTCGAAAGAACCGGCACGATCAGCGAAGCGGCGGCCCAGTTACGCCTCACCCAATCTGCTGTCAGTAAGCGCATTCAGTCTCTTGAAAGTGAACTGAAGCTGAAGCTTATCGAACCAGACGGCCGAAGAGTCAAACTGACCGCAACCGGGCATAACTTTCTAGATAAAGCGCGGGTACTTTTTTCGGAATTGAAGAATCTAAAACAGATCGAGTCTTACAGCGCGTCTAAGAAATTCTCAATCGCGCTATCAGATTCAATCGCGGCCTCGTGGGGACCGAAGCTCGTCAGACTTGCAGCAAAAAGACTGAAGGCCGTCGAGTTCGAATTGCATGTTCACCGCAGTACGCTCGTTGAAGAAAATGTAAAGCTCGGAAAGTACCATCTGGGACTTTGCATCAGCAGCTCTAAAGATCAGCAGGTTTTCTCAAGCCTTATTTTTGAAGAACCACTTGTCTATTTGCGCAGCCCGACTGAGACCAATTCGCTCATCACAATTGAAAAAAGCTCTGGCACTTGGAAATCCATCGAAGAAAAAGTCACCCGCCACCCGAAATTGAAAAATTACGACCTGATCCACGTTGAATCTTTTGCGGCGATTGTGCAAATGGTGCGCGAAGGTTTCGGTCATGGGCTTGTACCCATGGGGATAGCGCAGACCATGCAGTTGAACAAAAAAGATATCCTGATGTTAAGCCCGAATATCAAAAGACAGATCAAACTCATTTCAAGAAAAAATGTTGCACAGCTTCCGGTTATTGAAGATTTTCAGAAGCTATTGAAAACACTGGCCACTGAGCTTTAAGCTGGCGCCGGAATTGCACTTTCCCTGCGGATGGGAAGTCCTGCTGTGCATTTTATGGAAGAAGTAAACCTGCTGGTCGAGTCCGACTACGGTGACTTCATGCGGAAAGTTAACAGCTATCTCGCTCACCTTGAAGAACAGGAAAGCGAGCACGTTAGGCCCGCGATCGGTCAGAAGCTTGCCCAGATGAAAGAGTACATTCAATATCACCCCAACTGGGACATTTCCTCGACGAGAAAAAAAATATTGCGGGATGCAGATGAGTTGATTACTCTGGAGTCTCAAAATTCCTCTTAATCCGGACTTGCCATGATTATTCTGAGCTCGCTGTTGTCGCAGAATTTAGTAAATAAGATAGACTATGAAAAAGTCGTTTGGCTTGTCAATATTCTGAAATGGCTGCAACGCCCGCGAAGTGAAGATGAAAAATCCACCAAAGTTGAAACCGTCTACACTGTGCGGATTAAGTATATTCTTTCAATGCTCAAAAACAATCCGGAGTGGCTCGAAAACTTTGTTACCACGGTCAGCAGTCTGGTTTACAGTCTTTCTTCGGTATCGCAATATGCAAATGCCGGATTTACCTCCAACAGCTTTGTGCATGAATTCATTCACCGCATCCAAGAAAAAATTCTGCCGCAGTGGCCATTCAATGAAGATCTTGAAACGTTAATCTACGAAGTTTTTCCGCACGAAATCGAAAGCCTTTATATCGATTTTGTCGACGAAACCGTCCTCGAAGAAATGCTTGCACTTTTTTCGCATCAGAGCGAACTGCACAAAAAACTCAGAACCGATTTACTGGCGGCCTCCTACGTGCTTTCGGTCGAGGTTCTAAGTAATGTTTTTGCGATTCATAAAGAACTCAATATTACGCGCTACCGGCCCGAAGGCATGCCCGAGTACAAACTTGAAGGGCTGCTGCGTTCATGCCTGAACAATAAAGATACCGACGTGCAGCTTGAAACTTTCAAGTATCTGACGATGATCGAAAAAAATACGAACGAACTTGAAAGCTCAATGCAGGATACCGGCGTTAAAATTCAGCTCGTCTATTTATTTCAGATCCAGAAACGGATATTGAACCGCCAGCGCATATTATTAAGCTTTCTCAACAAAGAAATCCCCAATGCAGTCAGCTTCAGGTTATTTCTTTCGCGGCTGGTGCTCGATTCAAACCATCAGAAAAGCTTCAGTTCGTTCATTAAAGACAACCTTTCACTTTTGACCGACCGGATTGTTCAGACCACTTCGCATATCGGTGAACATTACGTTACTTTTACCTGGGTTGAATTCCAGAACATGTTCAAATCTGCAACCGGAGGCGGCGCCGTTACGGCCATGACGGTTTTTATAAAATTTCTGCTGTTAAAACTCGGACTGACCGGTTTTATTAAAGGGCTTTCTGAAAGCCTGAATTACTCGGCCAGTTTTTTAACAATTCAGGTCATGGGCTGGACATTGGCCACTAAACAGCCTTCTGCAACCGCGCCGTACATTGCTAGCCAGTTGACAAAATCATCCAACGAGGCCCAGCAGGCCATCGTGGCGCTTTTGCGCACCCAGTTTATCGCCGTGTTAGGAAATCTCAGCACGGTTTTTCCGGTTTGTTTTTCGATTTCCTATTTTCTGATGAGTTTTAATTTGCCGATTCTCGATTATGAGTATTCGCTTGCGGTCATTGGTTCAACAAATATTACCGGCCCCAGTATTTTGTTCGCAGCGTATACCGGTGTTTTGCTTTTTATGGCCAGTCTTATCGCCGGCTGGTTTGAAAACTGGGTGATCGTCAATCAACTGGGAAAAAGAATCCGCAACAGCAAAAAACTAAGATTCTACTTCGGCGAAAATGCATCACTTAATATTGCAAATTTCTTTTCAAAAAATGCAAATGCACTATCTGCCAACATTTCTCTTGGGCTGCTGCTCGGTTTTTTGCCCCAGATTAACAAATTCATGGGCCTTCCGCTGGATGTACGTCATGTGACTCTTGCTACCGGCGGATTTGCAACGGCCCTGCCCGTGGCACTTCGTGGCGGTGTAGACGGCTGGCCACTGATCAACGCAGTTGGCGGCCTTCTGACGATCGGTCTGATGAATATTTCGGTTAGTTTCTTTATGGCCTTTTTGCTGGCCTCAACGTCTTCAAAGATTAAATTTAAAACACTCTTTAGCGTGTTAATCCCCGGCTTTGTTCATATTCTGAAAAAACCTTGGCTGCTTTTTGTTCCCGAAAAAGAAAAAACGGCGGAAAAAAAGTAAGCGCCGCTGCTATTCGTCTTTTTCGGTACGCTCGCGCTTACCGCGCATTTTAATGATCAGACCGTTCAAAAAATTTCTTAATAGCTGGTCACCGCATTCAACGTAGTTTGGATGATCTTCACTTCTGAAAATTGCCGAAAGTTCAGCTTTGGTTACTTTAAAATCAACAAGTTCCAGGCATTCAATGATGTCGGTATCCCGAAATGAAAGTGCGACTCTGAGTTTTTTAAAGATATCATTATTCGTCATAAATGCTCCGCGCCTGCTGGCTCATGGCTTTTTAAAGGTAATGGCGCAACCGAAAGCCTTGGTTTTTGCCGGTTCAATTTGTTTGTTACTTAAAAATCTTAGAATGTTTTCAGTTTTGCGTCGACCTCTAATAATGCCGGGCCCGAAGCTTTGAAATGTCTTCATACCTGTGATTTAATAAAACCATCATTTTCACATAAAAAAAGGAGTCAAAATGAAAAAAATTCTAATTATTACCTCAATGCTAGCTTCGGTTTCTTTTGCGGATGTCGCAAAACCAACAACAGCAGGTACAGCCGCTAAACCCACGGCCGTCAGCAAAATGAATGTGACCGGTACTGTTAAATGGACAGGTTTCGGCGTCGGTAAAAGCCACAGCGGCGACATCGCTTTAAAATCAGGAAGCGTTGAAATGAACGGCGCCACTCTGACCGGCGGCAGCTTCACTTTAGATATGACAAGCCTGAAAACCGGCGACTCTCCGAAACTGCAGGGGCACTTACGCAGCTCGGATTTTTTTGACGTCGACAAATTTCAGGAAGGCCAATTTAAAATAACTAAAGTTGAAGAAATTAAAGATGTAAAAGCCGGCCCTACCCACAAAATTTTCGGAGATCTAACAATCAAAGGAAAAACTCATCCCGAAGAATTTTTAGCGACGGTATCAAAACAGGATAAAGGTTTTGCAGCTACAGTGGAAACTGAAATTAAAGACCGCACTCAATATGACATCGTTTACAATTCAGGTAAATTTAAAGCAGTTTCGGTTCTCGGTGACAAATTGATCAACGACAACATCAAAATTAAGTTAGACATTAAAACGAACTAAGCACTTTCGCCGACTTTATACTTCGAATAAAACTGTTTCAGCTCAATTTTCTGGGCTGGAACTGCCTAAACGTAGTCACCTTTTCTGATTTTTTCTAATATGATTTTTTCGGTTTTAATCGGATCGCGCGGATCAACCGAGAAGTAACTTTGTTGTTCACATCGAATTTTTTCTTTAATTAGCCATCTTAAGATGTCCGAAAGGTCTTTATTTTTCTTGTCTCTAAAGAACGGATCGTTTTCAAGCGCATCTTTGGCTTTTTTGAGTGCGCGGGCCTCGGCCGGGTCAGATTCTTTAACTTTGTAGTGGGGTAAATCATATTTTTTTACGTCGCCCGGCAGTACACCTAAGAATCTCACATTCGGCGCGCTGAAATCGCTGTTCCGGATAAGTGATGCTGCTGAACCGGCCTTTAAAGTTCTGAAAATATTCTGCATCGTGTACGCATCGAGATCGCCGAAGAAATACATCGGTACATCCAGCTGATTTTCAATCAGTTTACACCAGCCACGAACTCCGTTAGACGGCACACCCTGTGCGCCCATCAGAATACAATTGTTCCGTTTGGTAAAACCCATTGACTGCAAGGTGCCGGCGGTACCTTCTGATTCAATGACAAGGCAGAAATCAATTTTCTTTTTGGCTTTAAGTTTAAGTGCCTGTGGGCGGTTCTTCGGCTGAAACGGCGAGGTTCCCAATGTCGATAAGTCCACAACGGCTTTGTCGCCGTCAGGCAAACTTTCGGTAACAACCAATTGCTGCGAATACGTCTGACCGCCGCGATCATTGGCAAAACAATTCAGTTCTTCGCGGTAAACTTCCAGCATGTCGCCGATGAAATCGATAATACTGTCGGACTCGTCCTGTCCTTCGAAATCCAGTGGACGATACCGGTTATTACCTTTGATCAAACCTTTACAGATATAATATAATTCACGCTTAGTATTGACGGCACCGATATCCAGATTTCGCAGCAAAATTTCCAGCATGAAAACAACGCGGGCCATCTTCTGCACGGAAGACACATTTAATTCTGTTCGGACTACTTTATCGCCCGGAGTTAAATATCCAACTTTTGCATTGTAGTTCGAATTATCTAAAGACGTTTTTACGGCCTCAAGGTACGGGCGTTTCGAATTCTCGAGGTCTTTCAACATTCTTTCAGCCAATTGCTTTGCTTCTTTAGGAATGTCTAATTTCAGTTCTCTTACCTTCATTAATGCCATTACTTACCTACTTTTTATTTTTCTTAATTTCAGGCTTTTCCGTAACTTCATCATCTTCAGAAAAAGACTCTTCGCCTGAAAATTTATCCTTTTTCTTTTGCGCCGCCAATTTCGTCTGCGCTTCGACAAGATCAACCTGCGCCGCCTGAGAGTCCCGGCCTAAAATTTTCTTAAGGCCCTCTTCGGCTTTTTTGCGACGGGCATCATTGGCACCGGCGATAAAAACCAGTTTCTCAACCAGAATCGGACCAAACTGTTCGATGTGGGCCAATTTTCGTTCTAAATCAGCTTCTTTCATCTCGTGCTTGATATGTCGGGATAACTTCTGCCCGGCCTGCATCAATGCCCTGCGAATTTCTTCAACCAGTTCTTCGGATGCATCAATTGTCTCTTTTGACGCATTTTTAAATTTAATAAATGGCGAAACAACCGAAACCGCAAATACGAACGAGCCCAGCGGTAATGAATCTTTCGGTTGTGCCAGTCCGTAAGACTTCCAGTTAACGCTTTCAATGGCCCAGGTGATCGCGCATCCGGATTTATCAAATTGCAAAGGCACACGGTTGGCGAACCGTAGCAACTGCACGGGTTGATCATTGTCACCGCGGTCGATAAAACGGGCTAAAGCCACTTCGACAACAACGGGTTTAAAGTCACAGATGGTCGGTTTTCGCGTCATGACTGAAAAGAAATCGACCTTCCCTAGGCGATTAATGGATTTAGATAGTGCTTCTTCGCCTACGGTTAACACCGATTTGGTTGAAGGCGCCATTAATACAGTGGCCTGAATGCACTGAAACACCTTTTTGAATTCGTCTTCATTTAAAGATGTAATAGGTTTTTCGACCAAGTTTTTCGGCATTCCCGCTTTAACGAAGTCTTTGATTGATTGATCTGATATCCGTGAAAAACCGGTTTTTAAAAATTTCGAAAGCGGAATTTTTCCGTAGAGCGTGGCGTGAGTTATAAACTCACCCAACTTAAAAGTATGCGGATGTGGAAGGGTCGCTTCCGGAATTTCCGGCGTCTGATTGCTCACTCTTTCAGTGGTAATCCAGTCGGCATCCGCCAGTTTGTATTTCATCGTCACATGGGGATTAAGAAGTGCTGTGCCTTCAATATAAGTCAGTAATCCGCCGTCCCCATTGAGCTGGATCCGACCATCGATTAAAAACTCAACCCGGACTCCGCTGGTTTTATTTTTCCAGTCGATCATCTCTTTGTTTTTAAGAATACCTGTATTGGTTTTAATATCCACATCAACCTGCGCTGAAATCGATTTGCGCATGGTCTTCGTTTTTGAAAGTACCTGCACACCTTTGGCATTGGTCATCTGTGCCCAAGTGGTCGCCGCTGAAATACCGATACCCTGTTGCCCGCGCGAACACTGGCCGCGGCCGAATTTGGAAGAAGCCAGATACTCCCCGAAAACTTTAGCCATATCCTCAACTTCGATTCCCGGCCCGTTATCTTCTACAACAATTTTAATTAAATCGGTATTTTTTGTCGATCCTAAACCGACCTTTATAATTTCAATTTCCAGTTCCGGCAAAATCTCATTTGATTCACAGGCATCCAGAGAATTATCGACCGCTTCTTTTAAGGTAGTTAAAACGGCCTTAATCGGTGATGAAAACCCAACCTGCTGAAGGTTCTTTGCAAAATACTCTGCTGTACTACTTTTAGTAATTTTGCTCATATCACCCCTTTTTCTCACAAAAACACCCAAATTCTCCCCTTTTTTTCGATGGTTTTTCATTGAAAAGAGCTAGTATTCGGAGGTCAAAATAAATTATTTACTCTTACATTGAAGGGGTAATGAGGTGTTAAAATCAAGCCTTCATGGTAGCCGCTGCGCGCTAAGACGCCGAAATGTTTATAGTTTAGTGTTTTTTGCCAAAATTTTAGGTTTTTAGATATCAAGTTCAGCCTTGAACAGCTTATTCTTTAGCGTTTTTAAGGTCGTCAATCGCCATTTCAGCCCGGGTCTTATAGCCTTTTTTGGTATTGCAGTCCTTGCAACTAGGTACGCAATTTTTTTTATCGGATTTTCCGCCACGGGCAATCGGAATGAGATGATCCATCGTCAGCTCACTCGAGCTAAACTTCTGTTCGCAATGATAACAGGTTCCTTTACCGAGTAGCTGCTTCCACCAACTGCCCTGCCGAAGCACTTTGGCCTTTTCTTTTTCTTTCTTCTTGTGCGCCTCACTTGCCGGCGTAAAATAGATATCTGACATGAACACTTATTTAAGCGGATTCGCCGGCGGAGTAAAGCGCTGATTATTCTGACTCAAGTTCGCTCACACGCAGCCTGCCTTTTCCGGAGTAGTGAGCAATTTTTTCAATCAGCAGTCCGCGATTGATCGGCTTCGTTATAAAATCATTAAAACCGCTGTCTAGACAGCGCTGCCGTACCTCTTTAAGGGCATAGGCAGTTAAAGCGATTATCGGCTTTTTTATTCCCATTTTACGCAACTGAATTGCCGTTTCATAGCCATCCATTACCGGCATCTGCAGATCTAATATAAAAATATCATATTTTTTTGCGCCGGCTTTTTCCAGTGCAATTTTACCGTTAATTGCCGTATCTATTTTTGCACCGGCCAGATTCAGGATTTTTCCGATTAAGTATTGGTTATCAACGGAGTCATCCACAATAAGCACATTCACATTTTCAAGAGTGACCTTTCGCCATCCATCGAGAAGTGCAGACCCACTTCGTTTGCGTGGACTGAATTCCACGGATTCAGAAACCTGAAATGGGCCCGGATCAACTGTTACGGTGAACACGCTGCCCTTGCCGATTTCGCTCTCGGTTAACACCACATCACCGCCGAGAAAGGTGGCAAGGCGTTTTGATAGAATTAGACCAAGCCCAGTGCCACCGAATTTTCGCACTAACGAGTTGTCGGCCTGCGAGAACGACTTAAAAAGTTTCGCGGCCTGCTCTTTACTTATTCCAATGCCGGTATCCTTTACAACAAATGCCAATTGCGGGTGCTGGTCCGGCCTTGATACTTGTTTAATCGTAACAACGACCGATCCATGCTCTGTGAATTTTATGGAATTTCCTACAATATTTAGCAGGATCTGCCGAAGTCTCAGGGGATCGGTGTTTATCTTTCTAGGCACTGGTTCTTCCATTGAAAAATCCAGTAAAATTCCTTTTTCGCTAGCGATCAGGTCAAGTAAAGTCTTCGAATCCGAAAGTATATCTTCGAGCAAAACATCGTAGCATTCAATTTTCAGCTTACCCACTTCGATTTTTGAAAGATCCAGAATATCGCTGATGATGTTCGATAAAAGATCTCCGTTGCGTTTGATGGCCGCCACATAATGCTGCTTTTCAGAGGCGGTGATCTCATCGTTAGCCACAAGATCGGCAAAACCCATTACCGCACCAAGCGGCGTCCGGATTTCATGTGACATATTCGCCAGGAATTCGCTTTTTGCATGACTCGCATTTTCGGCATTCAACTTTGCTTCACTTAGCTCAAGCGTCCGCGCAGCTACCTTCGATTCCAGATCTTCATTGAGCAATTTCAGTTTTTCCTCAACCTTTTTCAGCTGAATATTCGATTTTTTAACCTCTAAAGCAGAGTGCAAGCTCTTCAGTATCTGTTTGTTGACTTCGCGTGTTTGCTGAAGCATGTAAATTATCGCGATTAATATGACACTTCCCGCGTTGAGCGCCGTACTGTTATTTTCCGTAAATGCCAGAAAAAAAAGGTAAAGACAACTGGGTAATGTCATTATCCATTGGTACGCATAGGCTAGGCGTAAACTATAAGCCAGGGTTATAAGCGAAGTCAGGGTCAAGCCCAGTATCAGCCCAATAACCTGAATGGCAGAAGTGGTGTTCGTGAATTGCAATTCATAAATCGGCAGAAATGTTACTACGCTCCATATTACGCCATTCGAAATAATATTTAATTTTACCAGTCGAGCGGCAATGACCAAACCAATATAATTTTTCTTGTGCAAATAGCCGAGTAAAAAGCGAATAGTTGCCAGAACCATAAGTGCAATTCCAAGAACCACCATTACATTTCCATATGTAACAGCCTCAAGGCGATTATACGTAATCCATGCAGCGCACATAAAAAAACCAGGCGCTGCCGTTAACGATTTTAAAATCAACTCGTGATCAAGTTCGGCAATTATTTTCTCGGAATCCATATAGACAGCAGACTATATTATGAAATTACTGTCTGCAACGGGTCAAATTTAACCTGTCTACCCAATCTTTACCGCAAAGTGTTTGGCGTATTTTTCAATTATCAATTATCACTTTAAAACTTTGTGGTGCCCGAAGGCTTTTATAGCGCAGTTGATTTATTTTTACGCTGGCACCCCTGTTGCAATCTTGATTCATCAGGAGGTATTTATGGTAAGAGCAGCAATAACGTTTTTCATAATCGCCATTGTCGCATTTCTTCTGGGTCTCGGCGGAGTGGCAGGTATCTCGATGGACATCGGAAGGACGCTTTTAATCGTGTTCTTGGTGCTGGCAGTGCTTTCGTTCCTTTACTCAGTCATGACTGGGAAAGGCCCTCGAAATATTGCCTAAGCCTGACTTTTTAATTGAAGTCCATTTGACAGCAACGCCGGCTCGTTTGACGACCGGCTTTTTTTTACGTTAAGTTAAAAAAAAGCAGCCTTAGTATATAAGGCTGCTTTTTTTTCAGAAGTAATTTTTTCTAAAGACTAAAACTATCGGGTCGTCTGATCACGGTTCGACTGTGATCCTGATTGACCGCTTGATCCTGAAGACTGACGGTCGGTGCCTGCTGGCGAACCTGTCGGATTTTGTCCGCTTGAAGGGTTAGAAGATCCCGGATTACTTTGCGGCATACTTGGATCCTTTTGAAAACCCGAATTACCTGTAGAACCTGGTTGCGATCCAGTTTGACCCCCAGCTGGGCGCACGTCAGAACCAGACCCCATTGAGCCCCCTTGTTGCGGCTTTCCATTGGCTGCCTGCTGCTTTTGTTTTTTGTCATCGGTATACATAAAATCTCCTTTGGTTGATGTTAACGGCCTACGTCATTAACAATGCATAAATCCCGCCAATGTCTGTTGTTGCTTATTCGCTCTGATACGCAATTATCCACTTCATACGTGGAAACTTTATCGCAGTCTGTGGAATAGCTTCGGTCTCAACAGAAAACTTAATTCAGTTTTCTGCTAAACAGATTGCCACGGCGCCCCCAGGTCTTTAGTCTAGCTTGGCTTTGATTTTCTTCACTTTACACAGTCTAAAAGGAAGCCAAAGTAGCCGATAAGCGGGATAGGCATGACAATCAAATCGTTCAAAAAGTTTATCACCGATAGAAAAGACAGAAAAATTTTAATTTTTTTCGGAAACCTTTTTTTTGCCGGGATTTATTTTTTAATCGCAACTGCAAGCCTGAAACTGGCCACGATTAACTCCAGTGTCTCGCCCGTGTGGCCTCCAACCGGTCTTTCAATCTCAATTCTCTTACTTTTCGGTCGAAGGTACATTTTCGGAATTTACTTGGGCGCCCTTTTGGCCAATTTGGTTTCTTTGCCACTCGCGATTTCGATGATGGTTGCTTTTGGTAATTCAGCAGAAGGCTATTTCGGAGCTTGGCTATATATAAGATTCAAACGCTATTCAAAAAAACTTGAGCACCTCAGTGAACCATTAAGCATTACGCTATTATCAATACTGGCTCCATTGCTAGGTGCCTCCATCGGAGTCGGTTCTTTATACTTTTTTGGACTTATACCTACCGAAAATCTAATAAATGCTTGGACTACGTGGTGGGTCGGCGACCTCATTGGAGCGCTGTTCGTGCTCCCGATTTTTGTCAGCCTAGCTGACGGTGAGCTCACTAAATTATTCGCAAAGATAAAGGCAAGAACCGGCCAAACACTCTTAGTCGTAGCCGCCTCAGTAGCTTTGCTGATCGCCATCTATACTCTGTTTTTAAATACGGCCAGCCTCAAATACCTTTTCATATTTTTCCCCGTGCTGATTGCCTTTTCGCTGATCAAGAATCGGTTTTATATCTACTTTTTTACCCTAATTCTTTCGACCATTGCGATTTACTTAACGGCTTCCGGAAATGGGCCATTCAGTCTTTCGAGTTTCAATCAAAATATTCTGAATCTCGAAGTATTTTTGGTAGCGCTGGGAATAAATTCGCTTGCGATCGCTTCGTTCAAAGAATTCAAATTTATTCTGCTGATTCGCGGGTTGCTGATATTGGGGTGGATTTTTTGGGGGGTTCTCTTTTACAATATTCAGCATCAGCACGAAATATCAGATGAAGAAAAATTCGAAAAATTCTCACATGAAATCGAAAATAGAATTCAAAAAGGCTTTACAGAGTATTCCGGAATTCTGTACAGTGGCCGCAGCTTGTACATGGCTTCAGATGACGTAACGTCGACGAAATGGCGTAATTTCGTCAAATCAATGAATATTCTTGATAATCACAACGGCCTAAGAGGCATGGGTGTTGTCTTTAGAGTACCCAAAGCCTCTCTTGAAAAACATATTGCAAAGTACAAAGCCGAAATCGGGCCGCAATTCAGAATCAAATATGTCGACTGGGAATATCCAGATGCGGGCAAACCACTTCAGAAGGATCATTTCGTCGTTTCATTGATAGAACCCCTGGCTCAAAATGAATCGAAAATCGGAGTGGATCTCGGATCTGAAAGCAAACGCAGAACCGCAGCTGAAAATTCCATAAATTCCGGGAAACCCACAATGACCGAGCAAATTTCAATTCTGGGAAATGATTCGCCGCAACCGGGCTTTCAGATCTTTCTCCCTGTTTACAAAAAGAACTTGCCGACCAGCATTCCGGCAGAGCGACAACTTGCATTTTCACACTGGATCTATATGCCAATCATAACAGAAGAATTTTTTAAAGGTATTCTCGGCGTTGTTGGCCCCGATTACATCGTGCAGATTCATGAAATTACTATCGCCGGTTCTAAGCAGGTTGTTTACGAACAGATGACTGGCGCTATAAACCCAAATTCGCAAGGCATCGTAAAGCCTGTGCAATTAGGAAATAAAGTCTATTATATCAGTCTTTCAAAGAGCCTAACGTACACGGCTTCGCACGATTTGCTATCCACCTGGATCGGCTTTATCGGGTCGCTTTCAATTCTGATCGTTGTACTTTATATTATCAACATCCAGTTGCTAGAAGATAAAACCCAAAAACTTGCTACCCAGTTGAATCATGATTATATTCAGTCTCAACTCATCGTTAAAGAACAGGAATCCGTCATTGCCGATTCGAGTAAGATGGCAGCACTTGGGGAAATGGCCGGCAGCATAGCGCACGAAATAAATAATCCGCTGGCGATTATTTCCGGCAATGCGCAGCTCCTCGAGCTTGAATTGGCAAATCCATCGGTCTTGAACTACAGTGCCAAAGCCCTAACCCACACTAAAAAAATTCTGGGCACCATAAAACGCATCGAAAAAATAATAAAGGGATTACGCCTGCTTTCACGCGACGCGGCCCAAGATCCCATGCAAAGTGTTGCGGTTAAAAATCTGATCGACGATACAGTTTCAATTTGCCATGAAAGATTCCGTCATGCCAATATTCAGATCAGGGTTTCGCTCGAATACAAGGGCGAACTCTGCTGTCGTGACACGCAGATATCACAGGTGCTACTTAATTTACTTAACAATTCTTTTGATGCGATTGTAGGTAAAACCTATCCCTGGGTCGAACTCAGCGTTCATCAGAAAAATGACTTTATCGAAATTTCCGTTGTCGACAGCGGAACGGGAATACCCCCGGAAATTCAGCAAAAAATTATGCATCCGTTTTTTACGACCAAAGAAATCGGAAAGGGAACCGGCCTGGGCCTCAGCATCTCAAAGGGGATTATAAACTCTCATGGCGGTAAATTTTTTATAGAGCAGAATTCCCTCAATACAAAATTTGTAATTCAGATTCCAATACGCGGAGCTACGGCACCGTCTAAGCTCGCCGCTTGATTGTTCACCATCGTTTTGCAAAGTGCGGCTCCCGGCTAATAGTAGTAATAGAACAGAACCCCGTGCACGTCATTTCGCACCCGTAGCCCGAAACTTGTGTCCCGAACCGGCGAATGACGTATTTCAACTTCATAATTTTGCTCATAGGCACGTCCTGCTGGGTATTCGCGGGCAAATCGAGTCAAAAACGAACTCTCCGTATTGAAACGGTACAGCATCCCGAATTCAAAACCTGCAGCCGCGTAAAGGTCAGAATCAGGCAAGTTCTGGCCGTAGCGCAAATTGAAAGTTCCAAGGCCCCAACCCACAAGATTTTCAGAACCGAAAGTCCGCGCCGTACCGTATTTGGCAAGTGCTCCGTACAGGAAACAGTCTGTTTCGCGCAGAGGGCAAAAACCATGTTTATTCTGTACGCCAAGTTCAAATCCCCAAGAGGCTTTTTTTTCAAAAAAATTGACCGGATTCAGATTAAATACTTTAAAAATATTCATCTCTTCAAATTTCAACTCACCCGGCAATACTCTGAAATTAAAATTGAAAAACTCGAGTTGCGAATTCTGCGGTAACCCAACCTGTGGATCCTGCAGATCATGCAGTGCAAACCGATACGTCAGGTTTCCGCCTTTAATGCCGTTTTTTTCCTGATAACTCAGACCCAGTCGCGATGAGCCGTGCGAACCTTCAGGTTGGTCTTCAAGCGAAGTTTTAATTTCAACCTCTGGCGAAATATAATTCGTCCTGGATCTTGCCTCGAGCAGCTCATTTTTTTTCAGGTATTGGTCTCTATTTTTTTCAAGAGTTAAATTCGGATTACGTAAATCCACCAAATCCATAGCCGCATCTAGAAATAATGCCCGCTGCTGATCGCCTGCTAAATCCTTAGTTTCGGCAAAGTCGCCTGATCCCGCATAATTTGCGAACGCGGTGTAAGTCAGCGGATCAAGTTTTTTTGTCCGTTCTAAAAACACCTTTCGGATACTCGGCCGGAAGCTTATTTCTTTTACGAGCCCCTCCTCATAGAATAATGCCTTCATCGAATCCGACGGAATAACATAATAAAACGGAACATGTTCTGTCAGATGCAGGCGTGGGGCGGCAGCTTCAAGCAACGTCAGCATATGAAAGGCACAGTTCTGGGTGAAAAAATAATAGGTATAAAAATGCGGGCCCACTTCCCACAAATGCAGTGCCAGCATTTTTACTTCTGCCGGCAGTAGATTCAGATCGTAAGACCATAAATCACGGGCCTCAAAATTATTGTATTCACGGACTTTATAATAATACGGCAGGTTCGACCACGAGCCCGTAAATCCGCCGACAAGTCCAAGCACAGCATACAAAGCTGAATTCGAGACTGTTACATTCGCAGCGAATCCTACACCGTAATCAAGAAGCTCTTGTCTGGTTTTCGCTACATTCGATTTACGATTAATTCTGAAAAACGTGTGCCCGAACGCCGATCCCGGACTGTCAGAATAATAAGACGAAAAAACAAAACTGACCGATTCCGGATCGACGGCCTCCAGAAAAATATCCTGATACACGCAGTTCAATTTTGGAAGACCTGACCAGAACTCACGGATATCCCGCAGTTCTGTCTGCAAAAAACCAAGTCGCGCCGGAAACCGGCAAATCGGGTGTTGAGAATGATCAAGCACTTTCAAATTTTGATTTTTTTTTAAAGGATGGTCGATGACTCTTGCATATTTTTCGGGTGGCTCCGCAAAGCCTGCGAGCGTTGCTTCGAGCTCGTTTAATTTGATATACTCAGGCGAATTCGAAAGGTAAAAACCAGGATCGGAAATCTGCCGGGTGCTAAGCCCAAACATATTCGGTTCGACATGGAGTAATTTTTTCCAGGCACGTGATTCGGAAACCTGTTTTTTAGCGGCCTGCTGCAAAACTTTATCAAGCGGTCGTATTTCGGCTTCAGCAGTGGCTATTGAACAGCTCGAAAGCAACAGCACCGAAATAAAAAATAAAGTCCTTAAAGTCTTCACTTTAAGGACTTTATTCGGCTTGTAATTAAAAATCTAGCCTAAATTATTGCACTGTTGAGAAAGTTCAGGCGAATTCAGAATCACAGTCATAATACTGTCGGTGATTTCATTCGTTTTAGCTTCATTGTCGAAGATTTCAGAATAGCTGGCTTTCAGTTCTGCACCGATCTTGGTTGAAGAATCTGTACAACCCATGTAACTGCCCATGGCCGAAATAGTTTCGCCATTTCCGCGGGCAATATCACCCTGAATCTGTGAACGATTCACAAGAATGAAATGATCCAGTCTTCCGGCAACTTCAGCACTCGGAGAATCTACGCAGTTTAAGCTGCCAGCAGAAATTCCGAAAGTTTGATTAAATGAAGTGCCGTTTGTAGTCGCTGCAGAAATTTGCATTCCGTTTTTACCCATTACGACTGAACCCAGCCCGCAACCCGCCATACCGTATTGACGCGAAAATTCACGTGTTACACGTTTCGCTGTAGGAGCAGCAGCCTTTGCCGGTTGCTTCGTCTGAGCATATGTTACTGAAGCAAGAACCGTAAATAGAACAATTAATGTAGTTTTCATCATGATCTCCCTTTAACCCAGTGTTACGCAAGATTTTTGCATTGAAGAATTGGATTGAATTGCCTTTAAAATGCCTTGCGCATCATCCTGACCGAAAATTGTCTGGAAGTTATTTTTCAATTCATTTTTGATAGAAGGCTCTTTACAACCCAAAAGTGTCATTAAACCTTCAAGAGTTTCGCCCTGACCACGTGCTGCATCTACTTTTAAAGAAACCTTATTAGTTTCGATATAGTCGATTTTCGCAGCGGAACTGCCACCATCATAACAGCCGGACGTACCAGAAGTTATTGCCGATGTCTGCGGTGAAACAATATTATTGACTGTCGCTGCGGCCACTTGAATCATTCCTGGCTGATCATTGAAGGCTAACGAACCCAAACCGCAACCCGCCATGCCATAATGATAGGCCTGCGCCTGCGACAACACAAAAAGTGCTGATAGAAAGCCAATACTCTTTAACACAAAATCCCCCTTGGTTTAATCTAGCTATTACAGCCATTTTTTGCGGTACTGTCATTTATATTCGCTCGACAATTAAACTGGGGTCTAGTTAAATTCTAAACATCAAAGGAGCTATATGTTTAAATTAACTGGTCTAGTTTCACTTCTCTTTCTCTTGCCTGTAAATCCGGTATTTGCTGCGGAAGCAAAATCAACCGCTCCCGAAATGCGCTGTGAAAAACTGACAGCTACATCACTTACTGATTTCAAAGCTTCGTTGGTTGAAAATTGCAATTTAAACAAGCCGTTTTCGACCTCTTTAAGTAAAGTGCTGAGTGATGAAATTTACTTTTACTGTTGCCACAAAAAATAAGTTTGAAATTACTTTTAAAATTAATATTTCTGATTTCGTGTAGCGGGTTTTTCGGCTGCAACCACCTGCTTTATCCTGCAGACCGGCACCCTTTTGTTGTGCAAAAAAGTCTCAAGCCCGTGCCCCGCGATCTGTACATTCCGGTTTACAATGAAACTGCTGAACCCTTTTTGCATGCCTGGCATTTTCCGGCACAATCCAAAATTAAAAAAGGTCTGGTTGTGCACTTCCACGGCAACGGCCAGAACCTTACCACTCACTTCCTGTTCATGAGCTGGATTACGGAATTCGGTTACGACTATCTGATTTTTGATTATCGCGGCTACGGATCCAGTTCGGGTGAATCCGCCACCCAACAAAAAACCGTCGAAGACGGGCTGGCTGTTTTCCGATATATCGCTGATAATTTCAAAGGAACCCCGGTTATCGCTTTCGGCCAGAGCCTGGGTTCAAATGTGTTAGTGAGAACTCTGCAAGAGCTGCATAAAAAAAATCTGAAAACCCAGTTGCCGGCATTTGTAGTTCTGGATTCGTCGTTCCTGTCTTATCAAAAAGCCGCAAGTTCGGTGCTAGGGCAGAAATGGTTTCTTTACCCCCTGAAACCTCTTGCCTATTTACTTTTAAGTGACGAATGGAGCGCAGCTCAAGAGTTGGAACAAACGCCAGTATTGCCTGCGTTGTTTTTTCACGGCACGGACGACCCCACGATAAGTTATGAACTCGGAAAGAAAAATTACGAACAATGGCCGGGCCCGAAAGTCTTCAGCACTCAGGAAGATGGCGGCCATACCTCGGCTTTCAGCGAAAACCGCTTCACTGGCAGCCGGAATGTTTTCCTTCGCTGCGCAGACCTGGCGCTGAAAAAATCTTTTACCGGGCCGGATAATAAAGCCAATTGTCATATAGACCTTCGCTGAAATACTGCTGAAAAACTATGAAAGAAAATTTAGTCAATGCAGAATGGATTCAGGCCCACGTGTATTTCATTCGCGCCCACAAAGCTATGCTCATTTTCGATCTTGCAAATCTTTATGATCTTGAGCCAAGGATGCTTCTTCAGTCTGTAAAAAGAAACAAAAGCGCTTTCCTTCCGATTTTATGTTTCAACTGGAAAATCAGGAGGTTAGCAACTTGAAATCACAGATTGTGATTTCAAGTCGCCGGAAATTGGAATTCACACCAAAAAATAGGATTATTCGGCCAGTTCAAGACACGCAGTTTGAAAGTTATCTACTTGTATCCGTCAATTTATTTCAGTTAATATAACTAATGGAGATTTTATGATTACGCGTTTACTTTGCTTACTATCTTTGGGAATTTTTAGTTCCGTTTCAGCTTTTTCTGAGTCTGCACCTAACCAATGGCCTTTTTCTAAATTTTATGGCACCTACACAGTTTCTACTTGTACTGGTGGCACCATAAATATCAACTGCGATTACAAACTTCTAAAGATTGCCGCCGGGGACCATACCAGCAGCGGAAAAATTATTCCAACAGTTAACTTTAGATTTGCAAATGACTTAACGACCGGCGCTTTTTCGGAGTCTTCTTTTATGAATAACGATTATAGAAATATTAAATATTCTGAATCTGATACTGATGCGAATTTTCAGAATACCTACGCAGTAGATGATCGTGATGGAAGTCAAACAATTGATAAAATTAGTATGGTAAAACAGAAATCAAATGATTGGCTATTAACTTTCAAATATGAAAAAATTACTAAAGACGGATCAAGCCTCAAAAAAGAAGTCAATTTCAACTTAAAGCAACAGACGAAATGACAAAAGGGCGTATTCAATACACGCAGTTTGAAAGCTATCCACTTGTGTCCGCCAATTTCGCCCTTACATATTAGCAGTTAACTTTAGCCGACCATGTGATGCATGATTAATCATGCATTCATTTACAATATTGATTTTGGCTATTAGCAGTTGCCCTCCGACTTTCGCACGAAAAAGTCAGCTTCAGAAAATTGATCAGATTTCTTATATCGGCGAATTAAAGAAAAATCGCCCGGACTTAATTGCGTCCGATTGTAAAAACAATCTGATTTTAAAATTAAAATACCGAAAAGACGTCCTTACCAAAAAGGCGGATTATCAGAAAATTATAGCAACGGTGTATACAACAGAGAACAAGGCGAAAGATGCAATCTGGTCTGAAAATTTCAGAGCAGCCGCGCGCAAGTTTCGGGAACTAATGGAAGCTGATTTTAAGACAAAGGGAATCAAGAACAACGCCGAGGAAAGACGCTCACTACCGTACTTTGTTGCTATTTATGACTCTGCACCGTTTGTTGGCTATCAAGTAAATGGCCCTATTGATTACGATAAACAAGTCTGATGGCGAAGATATTTCTTAGCTTCAAGTCTGCCATTGACGATCTAACTCCCGAAGACTACCTACAACTTACGATAGGACTTTCCAATGAGGGATTTATCGGAGATTCAAAGGTTAGACTTATTGAAGGTTCCGAAAGATTTCATTTCAATAATATTATTATTCATGCTGCATCCCTAAAGGATGCCTTAATCGCCGAAAAATTTGGTATTCGTTTTTTTGGCGAAAAGCTTGAGGCGACCGGAAGAGGCTTTGATGTGGCTGAGGACAAAGACGGAAAAAACGTTTTAGACTGGAATAATTTTCTGTGTACAAAGTCTCCGTCTGATCTGCCCGCTGAGGCCACGAATTTTCTTAAATATAATTAAAGTAGCTTAGTGACCGCAGTCATCACGGCGATACCTACAGTTACAATAGAACCTAACTTAATAGTCATGCGATACTCCATCTGGAGTATCTTGTGCTCGAGGCGTTCAACGGAGCCTTTCAACATATTTTCGGAATTTAAAAGATCCTGCTTTGTTACCAAGTCACCCTCCAAAATATCTGAAATTATTTGAACATGCGCCTCCGCCTGTTCTCTTGTAATTCCAGTACCTTCCAAAATTTTAACATATTTTAATGCATTATTCATCAGCAACCTCCGGGATGTTGTTGAGAAATTGCAAGATTCAAGCAGTGCTGAAATTACGCTTGCATGCAATTGGCTAACTAATGAAACGGAAATCGAATTCTTCAAGCATAGAGCGGACTCAGATCGAACCTATTGATTTATGCAACAAAAATACGACAAGCAGTTTGAAAGTCATCTACTCTCTTCGCCAATTCTTCTAACTTACACGGACGCCAAATTGCCTTCTGTAATGCCAAAATCAAGTACGGCCGCCAGCGAGGCCAAATAAGAAGCGGAAGTTTCTTCGTCAATGCCGACAATTTTGTTCATTTTAATTTCAATCGAATTGCCTCTGAGATTAAATCCGAAAACCTCAATTAATTCCCCACCGCTGACAACCCCGCCAATTTTTTTTATTTGCGGTTTCGAGCCGGAGTTTTTAGAAAAATAATAAGTTTTACCTTTTCTAAACAGATAAATTATAATTAAATATGCTCTATCTCCTCATTTCAATTCTTTAAGTCAGGACTTACATATTTCAAATAGCTAAGTGGATCGCGGGACCAAGATTCATATGTATCTGGAGATAATATTATCTGATGCGCATCCGGATATTTTTTTTTAAATACATTCAATCCAGATAAATCCTTTGCTTTTGATCCTTTAACCTCTATTGCGTATGTTTGACCTTGATATTGCAAAACATAATCAACGCTTTTGTGACCGCTACTCCAATAACTTAGTCCATCTTTGATCTGCATTAAATCTGCTCCAACTGCTAACTCAAACATTTGCTCTTCAGTTTGATCACTTTGGAGAATTTGCTTTTTTACTCCATATGTATGCAATGCTGGACAACGTGGAAACACTTTCGGACTTGAGCTTTTTGGGCCTGTACTTTCGTATTTAGATATAGATTTAAATAAAAATACTTTTTCATAAAGTTCAATTAAGTGCTTTACTGTTTTTGTATTACCCTTGCTATGAATGTCATGTAACAACATTCTATAACTTGTTTGCGATCCTGATTTTTCGCAAAGAATGTCAAAAATTCGGGTAAGTTCATTTACATTTTTGACTGGATTTGTTGTCTGTATATCAACCAACGCTGCTTTAAATATAGACTCTCCCATATACTCAAGCCAACGATCAAAATCATTCACAAATCCAGCCGAACCCGGATAACCACCAAATACTAAAAACTTATTAAGATCAAATTCAAAAGAAGTTTTGAGTTCTTGGTAAGACCAGTGAGGGACATATATCTTTTCAAATCGACCAGCCAAACTTTCCTGTAAAAGTGGACTAAGATCAGGCGATGTAGAGCCTAACAAAATAAGTCGCAGTCCTAATTCTTTGCGGCGACTATCCCAGAGAGATTTTGTTTGGCTATCCCAATCTTTAATTTTTTGATACTCATCTATAATAAGTAAACAATTACTCCCCTTCGATAAAGCTATTTGCCATTGCTCTATCAACCATTCTGGCTGATGACTTTCGATCATATCGGCAGACACGTAATGTGAAGGACCACTCCAGCTTTTTTGAATTTGCCTAACTCCAGTTGTTTTGCCAACTTGCCTAGGCCCGTAAAGCATTTGTATTCTTGAATCTTCTTCGCTCAGTCTAGTTAAAACTTGGTCTACAAATCTCCTGCGCAAGCTTCCTCCAGCACTTGGATGCAACCAAATCAGAGATTCTTCTTCGATGCGAAAAAAATTAAGTACTCTTTTTACAATTTCTTTCTTATTTTCAGTATCATTCATTATTAAAAGATCAGTGCCTTTTTGTGTTGATCCCAAATAACTACGCAAAGCAAAAACAAAGTTTTCAATTTTAACTATCGCTACTTTAAAATCATCTAAGTCATCTGATCCATTTTCAAATTTAATACTATAATTAGCTTCAATTTCTTTAGGGTCTAATAAGATTGTGCTCACAAGATAATCCAATCCATCTGGCCATTGACTCATTGAAATTTGATCCATCTTCACACCTCCTTCTGTGTATTTTTTAAAATTTTTACTCTTATCGCAACTGTATCATCTGCAACGTAAAAAACTGGCGGTGGCGATAGCGACCATGTTGGCTGCTTGGGGGAACCACCAAGGTCGGGAAGTATATCAGTTTCAAACTCAACTCCGCGTAATGTTACTGGTAAAGGCCCCAAATAAGCTTTAACCTTTGGTATATTGCTACCACGCCCAGCCTTACCCCAAATTTGCCCACTGCTCTCTTGAAGAGATGCGTGTTTTATGGTCTGACTTGTTGATTCCACTCGATGATATACTGCCATTGTTTTATGCTAATAAAGCCCTTTACATGCTAAATGATAGCATATTTTACCATTTTTGATAAGAAAATTTACCATTTTTGATAAAATCATTTATCATTTGTGATAATAATATTTACCATTATCCTAATATATTGATTTTATTGAATATTTAAGATAAAAATTGTGAATTAAATAGGCATATTATGAGGTAAAACTCTTATTAAATGCATTGCTTATACTCCATCTCGACCACAATAAGTATGCCTTAATCAGAAAATTGGATTGAAACAATGTGAGGGCGGCTATCCATTTGCATGATCCCATCGATGACTCTTCCTTTGTTAATTGACAAATTTCGTAATTTTAATCTTCACCTTTGAAAAAAATTTTTAAAAAGGAAGAATCAACCTCTTCAGTTTATGGAGGGAAGGTCAAATCAGCCTCCCAGCTAAAAACTGTCGAAGACTGGCTGGCGATTTTCAGATACCTGTAGGATAATTTCAGTACCTGTTGTTGAGCGACGAATGAAGCGCTGGTATAGAAATGAAACAAACGCCCATTCTGCCTGCGCTGTTTTTTCACGGTACGGCCGACATCACAATTAATTATGAATTCGGAAATAAAAATTTTGAACTATGGCCCAGTCCGAAGATATTCAGTACTCATGACGGTAGCAGCCACACGTCTGCTTTTAGCAAAAATCGTTCTGTCGGCAGCCGAAGCATTTTTTTCCATTGCGCAGACCTGGCGCTGAAAAATTCTTTTACCGGGCCGGATAATAAAGCCGGTTGTCATAAAGACCTTCACTAAAATACTGCTGAATCGCCTTGAGTTGCTTCTCTTCATTCTTTACATTACCGACAAGTTGATAAGTACCATCAGCATAAAGCGCAATCACCTTTGGACCGTTCCTCAACAGGCTGCGGGCCAGATAGTTATGATTTTTGTTTTCAAGACCCAACACATCCAGAATTGTCGGCAACAGATCGATATGCTGCGCGTACTGCTGCGTATTCAGTTCGGCCAGAAGTTTTTTCTGAGGCGAAAACAACACAATCGGAATCTGATAGCGACTTGCAAAAGATGCATTTTCCTGCAGCGGGGGGCCCGTATGATCGGCTGTCACGATAAAAATAGTATTTTCATACCAAGACTCTTTTTCTGCGCACTTCATAAACTGTTCTAGTGCAAAGTCAGTGTAACGTATCGTTTTTAAAATCGGCGAGCGGTCATCTTTGAATCGCTCATGGTATTTTTCAGGAAAATTATAGGGTTGATGCGATGAAAGGGTAAAAACCGTGCTGAAGAAGGGGGCCTTAAATTCACTCAGCTTTTTACAGGTCCATTGCAAAAATGGTTCGTCATAAATTCCCCATGAACCATCGTTGTCATTTTTATCGGGATACTCATTCAAACCGAAATAATTTTCGATTCCCACACTTTTTGTAAAGCGGTCGAAATGCATGCTGCCGTTGGCTGTCGCATGAAAAAAGCTGGTGTGATAATTCTGGGCCGCAAGCACAGTGCCTAGCCCGATTATCTGATTCGCCGAAAATTCCGAATTAATGAACGGCTCCTCCATCAGTGCCGGTATGCCCGAAAGTATGGCGGCCACACCTTCAATTGATCGCCTTCCGTTCGCGTACGAGTTCGGAAAATCAGCGCCCTCAGCCCTTAGCTTATTCAGAAATGGGGTTACTTCCGGCTTTCGCAGGGCAAGATACTCGCTTGAGAAACTCTCAAGTATAATGACCATCACATTCGGTTTTTGGCTTTGCACACGAACCGGCAATATTTCCTGCGTGTTCAGCAGCGACAGCATTTCGTTAGTTTCAAAATAGCTTGCTCTTTGTAAAGAATTCTTTCCGAAACTCTTCAGGATGGTAAAGGTTGAATTCAGAACAAGATTATTTCCGTAGGTATGATTAAAAATTTTTGCATCTACGAAAGTCAGCGGCTTAAGCTGCAGTCCGCCCCGCGAAAACAATACCGAAATCGCAATAATTATAAAACTCAGCAGCGCCTTCTTCTGCAGGCTGGGCTGAAAACTGTAATTGCGGGAAAGTCGCAGCGCCAAATACCCATACAAGCCGATGATCCCTGCCGCCAACAGAAACAGCCCCATATACGGTAGAATATAATTCGTAACGTTGCCCTCACCGATCATCTGAAATGCTGAAACCGAAAAACGTTTGGCGGTAAAATTAAAAAGCTCAATATCTGCAAAATTTATCAGGAAAAAAATGGAATTAATGAGGATAAATATCAGAATCCAGACTCTCTGCAAATTTTGCCGACTGAGCCAGATCAGACCGAGAAAGCATAAGCCAACAGTTACCGCCAGCGCTGAAAGATCAAACCTGATGCCATTTAAAAAGGCCCAGACAATATCTCCGCCCGATAACGACCGGAGCGCTCCTCGGTTCCAGAGCAAAAATTCGGCTCTGATCAGGGTATAAACGATTAAATGCAGCGAAAAATACAGTAAAAACCACATAATTACCCACAAGAGTTGCCCAAAATCTTAATTTTTGCTACTAAATATGTATTATGAAAATCGATCAAATGAAACAACGCTTAATTGCCGCTTACCCCGATGCCAATACCGATTCCGAAATCCGAGTTACTGACCTCACTGGCACTTCCGATCACTGGGAAGTCGAAGTCAAAAGCGCGGCCTTTAAGGGCCTGAGCCGGATCGAACAGCATCAGCACGTTATGAAAGTATTTGCACCTGAACTTAAAACGGGCGAAGTTCATGCCTTAGCAATTAAAACCACGATCAAATAGGGAGTCTCCATGTCTGAAGTCAAAAGTAGAATTGAAAGTTTACTCAACGAAAATAAAGTTGTCCTTTTTATGAAAGGCACACAACAATTTCCAATGTGCGGTTTTTCTGCCAAAGCGACGGCTATTCTGCAGGATCTCGGCGTTGAATTCAAAGATGTCAATGTGCTGGAAGATGAAGAAATCCGCAATGGCATCAAAGAATTCGGCAACTGGCCCACAATTCCCCAGCTTTATATCAACAAAAAACTGGTTGGTGGCAGCGACATCATGATGGAAATGTATCAGGCCGGCGAACTACAGACGTTAATTAAAAACTAAAATGTTTTGCAATCTGGCGATCTGGGATCGCATTATTCGATTTTTATTATCGGTTCTTATTCTCAGCTACGCCTTTGCCGGCGGTCCGATCTGGTTCTGGCCGATCGGTTTGTATGCTTTGGCTACTGCTGCCTGGGGCCTTTGTCCACTTTATGCATTCTTCAAAATCCGGACACTGAGGTAAAATTTGAATGCTCTAGCGTCTTTAGGATTACCTGCGAATCAAATAAAACAAGACCCCGACTCACTTAAGTTCTACGCGAAAGACTGGACAACCTATTTTGATATCCGTGCTTCCGCAATTCTGTTCCCTGAAACCACCGCAAATGTCGTACAGATTGTAAACTGGGCCCGAACAAACAAAGTTGGCCTTGTTCCCTCCGGTGGCCGCACCGGTCTCAGCGGCGCAGCCTGTGCGCTTCATGGCGAAGTCATTGTTTCTTTCGAAAAAATGAACCGCATTCTCAGTTTTAATGAAACAGAATCCTCCGTCGATATCGAACCCGGTGTCATAACTGAAAAACTGCAGCAATACGCAAAATCTAAAAATCTTTATTACCCCGTTGACTTTGCTTCACGTGGTTCTTCCCAACTCGGTGGAAATATCGCCACTAACGCGGGCGGAATAAAAGTCCTGCGCTATGGTCTCACGCGCGACTGGGTTGTCGGGCTTGAGGTTGTTACCGGCGCCGGCGAGGTGCTGCAACTGAATAACGGGCTCGTTAAAAATGCTACCGGGCTCGATCTTCGCCACCTCTTCATCGGCAGTGAAGGCATCCTCGGCTTTATTACAAAAGCCACCATCAAACTTGCGCCCCCGCCACCGGAAGTTAAGGTTATGGTTTTTGCCGTTGCTAAACTTGCGGACGTTATGAATATTTTTGCTGAATTTAAAAATCAGTGTCAGCTTCAGGCCTACGAAATGTTTTCAGAAAAGGCACTACTGCACGTTCTGAAGTCTACAGGACTAGCGCGCCCACTCTCCGCCGCATCCGATTTCTATGTTGTTTGCGAACTTGAGTGTCCCGACAGCGGTTCCGAGGAAAAAATCATGAGCGTATTCGAGCGCTGCCTAGAAAAAGGTTACATTCAGGATGGTGTCGTGGCGCAAACCGAACTACAGGCCCGCACCTTCTGGCGCTATCGTGAAGACATCAGCGAGGCCATAAGTCAGCATTCTCCTTATAAAAATGATGTTGCTGTTTCAATTTCAAAAGTACCCGACTTCATAAATGATCTGGATGCCATTCTTAAAAATGCCTATCCCAACTGGGAAGTTGTCTGGTTCGGACACATCGGCGATGGCAATCTGCATATCAACATTCTTAAACCATCCGACCTGAACAAAGAAGACTTTGTAAACGAATGCCGAAAAGTTGACGAACTCGTATTTAAATCGGTTCAGAAACAGCACGGCAGTATTTCAGCAGAACACGGCGTAGGACTGACGAAAAAATCCTTCTTAACTTTTAGTCGCTCACAAGCCGAAATTGAAGTCATGAAGGGTATCAAAAAGGTGCTCGACCCAGACCTGATCATGAACCCGGGAAAAGTCGTTTAAAAAACAATCCGGGTTTTAATATTTCGTTTAGAACTTTCAAATCTGTGAGTAAGGTCTTTAACCGACATCTCAGCCTGATCCAGTTCCAGATCCGTAACCAAATAGCCGATCTTCTGATCGGTTGATAAATACTGTCCCTGAATATTGGCTTTCGCCTCTGAAATATAACCATTCAGTTCGCCCAGCACTCCGGGTTCATTGCGGTGTACATTTATAATCCGCGTTACATTTTCTTTTGCATGCAGCTCAACATTAGGAAAATTAACTGCGCCGGCAGTGGTCCCATATTGCAGGAATTTCCGGAAACTCTCCGCAACTTCAAGTCCGATCGCATACTGCGCTTCTTCGGTACTGCCGCCGATATGCGGGGTTAGGATTACATTTTTCAGGCCTTGCAGCGGCGATTTGAATTTTTCTTTGTTCGAAGATGGCTCTTCCGGAAAAACATCCAGTGCACAACCAGCAAGGTGTTTGGATTTCAAGGCCACCACCAAATGTTCGATATCAATAACACTGCCGCGTGATGCATTTATCAAAAAACTGCCTTTTTTCATTTTCGATAGCTGTTTTTCAGTCATCATATTGGTTGTTCCGGGAGTTTCTGGCACATGCAGGCTTACAAAATCTGATTTTTTCAGAAGTTCGTCAAGATTTGTAAACGCCTGGGCATTTCCCAGCGGTAATTTTTTAATCACATCATAAAAAATAACTTTAAGACCGAATGCTTCAGCCAAGATACTGACCTGGCTGCCAATATGGCCGTAACCGACAATGCCCAAAGTTTTTCCGCGAACTTCTTTCGAGCCCTCGGCCGACTTCATCCACTCCCCCTGATGGGCCAAAGTGTTGCGGTCCCCAAGCTGGCGCGACAATGCAATCATCTCCGCAAGCACGAGCTCAGCAACCGAACGGGTATTACTGTGAGGCGCATTAAAAACCGGAATTCCGAAGCTATTGGCTTTTTTCAGATTAATCTGATTCGTACCGATACAAAAAGCACCAACTGCAACAAGATGCGGATTACTTTTAAATATGGATTCAGTCAGTTCCGACTTCGAGCGAATTCCCAGAACATCATAATCCTTCAGAATTTTAATATACTCGTCTTCCGAAGGAGCATGTGTGAGAAGGTCAACTTTAAAACCTTCTTCGATTAAGATTTTCTTTGCAATTTCGTGAATATTTTCAGTCAGTAAAATGCGCATTGCACTAATAGTAACAACGGAATTCAGATTACGACAAGATATATGTCATGACAGGAATTAAAACGTGAATTCAAATGCGCCCCAACTCAACCTTCTGATACTCGAAGACGATCCTGGCCTTGCCGCTTCGCTTAAGATTTTGGCTTCGGATTTTTTCAGAGTGTTTGTTGCTCAGAAGGCAAGCCTTGTTCCTGATCATGTTTTTTTTCACGCCGCACTAATCGATCTGCACCTCGAGGTCGTGCCGCCTGAAGCGGCAGATGGTTTGTTGGCAATAGCCAGACTGGTCAAAAAAAATCCGCAGTTGGAAGTCGTCGCAATCTCCGGGCAGCTCGACAGACAGCTGATGGAAAAATCAATTCACGCAGGGGCCCAGAGATTTCTGGCTAAGCCACTGTCGGCAGATGAAGTCATCTCTGTACTCGAAAAAATAAGTGCATACTGGAATCTCCGACTAATCAGTTATCAAAATCAAAATCGCGCACCACGCCTGCTCGGCACCTCACCTGAAAGCGAAATTTTAAGAAAGAAGATCGCCGAGCTCAAATCTGAAAAGGCTCCGGTTTTGATTGAAGGTGAAACCGGTGTCGGCAAAGACGTGGTTTCTCAACTTCTTAATCTTCAGGAAGGCGCCCGCCCTTATGTTTCGGTCAATTGTTCGGCCCTTACAGAAAATCTGTTCGAAAGCGAATTCTTCGGTCACCTCAAAGGCTCGTTCACCGGTGCCGATTCCAACAAAATCGGTTTTGCCGAAGCCGCCCACGGGGGCGACCTCTTTCTGGATGAAATCGAAGCTTTACCTTTAAATCAACAAGCTAAGCTCTTGCGGTTCCTTGAATCAGGTGAAATCAGAAAAGTCGGCGCAAAAGAAACTCAATTCGTAGATGTCAGAGTCATTGCCGCAAGTAACGTCCCGTTAAAAAAACTGATGTCAGAAAAAAAATTCCGCGAAGATCTTTATTTCCGGTTAAGCGCTCATCGAATTGAAATTGCGCCTCTGCGCGAGCGTAAGTCCGACATCGTTACAATTGCCGAAAATTTTCTCGAGCTGGCAAAGCCCAGACGTAATAAAACACTTGATGATTCTTCATTAAAGGAATTGCTCAACTATGACTGGCCCGGCAACGTGCGCGAGCTCAAAAGAGTCTGCGAGCAATTATTACTCACCTCTGCACTTCCGGTGATCCGCGCCGCAGATGTTCAGAAGTTAATAAACGGCAGTGCTCCGGCACTCGCTCCACCCGCGTTAAGCCTCGACCAGACCCTCGAAGATTTTCTCAGAAATCAAGAGCGCCGGTTAATCGAATTCTGCCTCGGGCAAACCAAAGATATCGATAAATCCTGCGCCATTCTTAAAATATCAAAATCCAGCCTTTACAAAAAAATAAAAGATTTAGGAATAACCTATGAGTAATTTTAGCCAATTTTTTTCTGCACCCGCCGCATGGGAAAGCCCCGTTTACAGACAAACAGTTCTGATTGTTCTACTTGTCATTTTTGCGGGCGCCGCAGTCAACTTTATCTTCAGAAAAAAAAGCCACTATTTCATGATCGCGTGGGCATCAATCAAAAGCTGGCTGTTCTTGGCACCGATCATGTTCGGCTTGATGGGTCTTTCGGCCCCTCTGCCGATTATTTTCCTCACGCTACTTGCCATCTATGGGGCCAAAGCCTATTTCCAGATTCTCGGAATGTTTCATCAGACGTATTTTGTCTGGATCTGCTATCTCGGAATAATCGGGCTCGGGGTTTTCAGTCAGGTGAATAATCTTGCGGTCTACAACGAAATGCCGATGATGGTTCTGGGGCTTTCCTGCCTTGTACCGCTCATTCAACGCAATTACAAAAATATGATTCAGTATATTTCCCTTACCTTACTGGGCTTCATCTTTCTTGGCTGGTCATTCATGCATCTGGGGCTCATTCTTAATTTCGACAACGGTATTTATCAGGTGATGTATCTGATAATCCTGACCGAGTTCTGCGATAATACCAATCTTGCGATTAGCCGCTATTTCAAAGGTCCGAAAATCATCAGCGAGATCAATTCAAAAAGAACCTGGATCAGTACCGGCATTTCTATTTTCGTAACCGTCCTGTTGGCCTACGGCATGCGCCACTTACTTCCTGACCGCAGCGAAAAGTACTGGCTTGCTTCGGGTCTGATTGCTTCATTCGGCGGCGTCATCGGTGATATGGTTATGACCGTCATGCGACGCGATGCCGGCGTAAAAATTGTCAACGGGTTCATTCTGGGCCGAGGGGATTTCCTACAGCGCATGGATCGCCTCATTTTCGTTGCGCCGATCTACTATTTCGTCATGCTCGGGTTGAACAATGCGTGAGTGGACATACGAAAATGAACAATGGACAAAGCTGCCGGCGCATATCCGACATTTGCCGCTGTTCACTCAGCATTTCGACCTTACCAGCCGCATCGTGCGTTTTATCTGGTCAATTATTCTTAAAAATTGGTTCTACACTTTTTACATCCGCCTCGAAGTCAAAGGCGGGGATTTTTCTGAACTCTACGCAAAATACAAAAAGCTGATTATCATTTCGAATCACGCTAGCCATCTCGATGCCACGTCGATTGCCGCTTCCATCCCCCGTTCACGCTGGCTCGATCTCTACATGGCCGCGGCTAAAGATTACTTTTTCTCAAATGTACTTTTTACTTTCTTTTCACAACACTGTCTCGGCGCCATCCCCATCGACCGCAAAGACCGCAAAGGCGAAGCTGTTCAGCTCATCATCACACTTCTCTCTCAGCTTGAAAGAATGTGGCTGATTATCTTTCCCGAAGGCACTCGCACCAAAGACGGCAAAATCCAGGAATTCAAACGCGGCATCAGCATCTTTGCCCAAAAAACCGATACACCCATTTTATTCCTGTACATCGAAGGCAACTCAAGGCTTTGGCCGAAAGGCGCCTTGTTCGCGAAGCCTGGCAAACTTACCATTCATATCGGCCCCGTTCAGCCCCCGGGCACGATCGAAGAAATATACAAAAATTACCTCGACTGGGTTAAATCCATCGATCCATCGGTCATCCCAGAAGAAATGACCGACGAAAATGAAGTTTCAGAAGCTCCCGTAACTCTGCAGGATCTAGAAAGCGAAGATGACAACATCAACTAATGAAATCAAAAAACTCAATCTGAAAATCGGCGACTACGAAATCTGCGCCGTGCCGACCGGGCTTTTCGGCCTTGATGGCGGCGCCATGTTCGGCACCGTCCCGAAAGTACTTTGGCAAAAAACCAATCCGGCCGACAGTCTCAACCGCATTCAGATGGAAGCCCGCGCCCTGCTTTTAAAATCCAAAAACCGTAACATTCTCATCGATGCCGGCAACGGCTCAGACTTCGTTGCCAAATACGGCGAAAAAGTCGGCGCTAAGTTTGCCGAAATTTACGGTGTTAATGAAGGTGAAGTCTCGCTTGAACACTCTCTTAAAAAAACCGGACTTACCACCGCTGACATTACCGACGTCATCCTCACGCACCTGCATTTCGATCACGCCGGCGGCGCCACAAAAGCGGTTAACGGCAAAATCGTGCCTACTTTTCCGAATGCAACCTACTACGTTCAGAAATCCAACTTTGATAATGCCACTCATCCGAATGTACGCGAAAAAGCCAGCTACCTCGCAGCCAACTATCAACCGTTGCTTGAGGCCGGAATATTGAAATTTATCGATGGCCCACAAACAAATTATTTCCCGAACATTTCTTTCTATGTTTCCGACGGCCACACCATCGGCCATCAGGTCGTCATCATCGAAGATGATAAAACAAAACTGATTTACTGCGGCGACCTCATCCCCACCAGCAGCCACATTCGCTCGGCGTGGATTATGGGTTACGATATTAACCCGCTCCTTTTAATTCAGGAAAAGTCTAGCGTCCTTAGCACCACTCAGGATAAGGCTTCGTATCTTTACTTTGAGCACGACCCTTACTGTGATCTCGCCTCGGTTGAAAAAGATAAGAATGAATTTAAAGTAAAAGAAAGATTTTTTCTCTGATATGAAAAAAGTTTTCGACCGCATCTACGATGAACTCACAGACATCCGCTTTGCCGCCTCCAGCCTGGCGTTTTCAACTTTGCTCTCGATCATTCCATTTCTGATCATCGTGCTTGCCGTGTTTCAGTCGGTCGGCGGACTCGAAGTGCTCTATCCAAAACTCGAAGGCTTACTTCTCAACTATATGAAGGAAGCCACCGGCAGCACTGTTACCAAGTACATCAAAAATTCGCTTCAGAGTGTAAACTCCGGCACCGTCGGAATTTCGGGTGTTCTGCTTTTAGTCATCACCACCCTCGGACTCATCCGCAACATCGATGTGGCGTTCAATAAAATCTGGAAAATTAAAATTACTAAGCCCGCGTATAAACGCATCCTTCTGCACTGGCTCATATTACTTGCGGCTCCGCTTCCTTTAGCCGTGCTCAGCGCTATTAAATCAATCACCTATCTCAACGATGCCGGCAGCAACATCGAAAACCAGCTGATCCTGTTTATCTGGATCGCGTCTTTACTCTTCCTGCTTTACAAAGTCATACCCGATATCAAAGTTAAAACTTCGGCCGCTGTTGTTTCGGCATTGGCTGCTAGTTTTGCGCTGGCTGGGGTACAAAATTCCTTCCTTTGGCTTTCTCTTAAGGTTTTCAAAAATAACAAAATCTACGGTTCGCTGGCATCGTTTCCAATCTTTCTCGTCTGGCTTCTTGTTGTCTGGTACGTAGTGCTTGGCGGAGTCGCGATTTGCGCATTTTTACAGCACAAATTGCCTAAAAAAGTTCCTTAACATTTCTGGGGTCTTTTGTTAGGTTACTCTTTACGTTTAAACACATGGTTCCGTAGCTCAGTTGGATAGAGCATCGCCCTTCTAAGGCGAGGGTCGTTCGTTCGAATCGAACCGGAATCACCAATCCGCCCATTGGGCAATTTTCGACCCACTGCTTAGAACTGTTTTCTAAAGAAACAGATCCAGTTCCACGAGATCCAAAAGCAAGGACTTTGGCAACACTTCCATTTTCAATGGAAAGTACTCCCAAAGACTTTTCTTCAGCCAATGAATTGTAATAATAATAAATATCCATTCCTTCTGGGCCAATCAGAACTTCCTTAATAAGGCGTCGTAGGGCTTTTCTTTTTTGGACTTCAGGAATTTTAGTCCAACCACGAGTGACAGCCTCCGTGCGCTCGTATAGATTTTTTTTTGCCTGAGCCATTGAAATCACATTTGTGTCGATTTCCTTGACCACAGATAATCTTTTCCCTAAATCCTGCTTCTGAGTTCCAAGAGATTCAATTTTATCAACACAAAATTTAGCAGCTTGAGAATCAACAGGGGCATTCATTTGTAATTTAAAAGCAGCTTCCATTTCATTTTCAATATTTTTCAGCTCCTTTTCTAGTTGAGACTTAATAGCTTTACCAACAAGTTGAAACATAAGCTAAGTTGATTTGTGATTTTAAGTTTTTGAAGAAAATGGGGATAATGTTGAATTTACGATTCTAACGTAAGTACGAACAGCGTATTTTTATATTTTTGTGATATTTCAATGACTTAGATTGTGTTCGTAAAATTTTAGTAGATTCGTGAATACGAACAAGGGGTATTAAAAAGCATTACTCCGTTTTTGATGAAGCGGAACAAGGCCTAATTTTTAATTCGCTCGAAAGGGCTGCCTTGCTTAATAAAATTAGCAAACTGATAATTTTTATTGTGTTCATATTATAGCCCAAACAATCTCAAAAGGTTTTCAATAACAATCAGCGCAATCTCAATTGTAAGAAAAATTCCGCCACCAATTGCTACCGCCAATCCTTCGCCTAGGTTATGAAGTGCGTAGGTCGCCGGAGTCACATTAAAATGATATCCCAATACCGGCATTAATTAAAAAATTTAAACCCATTAATGAAAACTTTGTAAAAACCTGATTATCAAAATTTACATCATTTGTCTGCTTAATATAAATGGCGATGCCCCCTGCTAAGAATATCCTATCAATTTTAATCGAAGGTAATTCTGCAAAATAGTATCGCGCTGCACATCCAAATTCAGTTCTTATGTAACTATCTGTAGCACTACCATTTGGCGCACCCGAATATTTTTCAACCGAAAGCGATTCTGTACCCAAATTACCGTAGACCAATGCTTCAAGATTTTTATCAAACTCCCTCGATAATTTGAAATCAACATAAGTATATGTACTGGACAGCTTATATGAAATATATGATGGAGATGTTTCTAGGTATTTAGCAATTGTAAATTTCTCATTGGCATAACCTAGACCGTATGAAAAACAGAGCTCAGTACAATGCTGATAGCTTAATTCATATCGATGATATCCGAGAGATTTATCATATCGAAACTGCTGGTCGTACCGTTCTGGAGGAAGATAAGTAAATAAAATCGCAGATGTACTATAACTTAAGTTGAATATATTTTTTGCAAATACATTTACACTAAATAAAATCAGTATTATAAATAGTTTCATTTTATAATCCAAATATTCTTAAAATGTTTCCAATGACAGTCAGTGGGATCTCCAATGAAAGAAAAATGATACCACCAATTACTACCGCCAATCCTTCGCCGGGGTTATGAAATGCGTATTTTAGACCTTCAGAGATTAAATTCAAATCTGCTCTTAGTCTGTTCATCACATTATCCCAGTCAGGATTTAAAAGAGGTGTATGACTCCATTTATCGCTTCCTTCTCCATATAAAGACCAAGCACTATCATGCTTTGAGCAAAATCGATCCAGATCATCTGTAGGCATACCAGGACCCTTCGCCTCGTAACCACAGTAGCTCCCATGCACATCGGTTGGACTCTTAAACTTCCCAGTCGGATCATTAAACAACGTCGGAGTATTTTCTACATAGGCGTATTTTGTTAAAAATGTTCTAGGTGATTTTAGTTTACCCGGATCAGTGTCTTGCTGTAAAAACCGGCCTGTACTTGGGTCGTATTGTCTAGCGCGGAAATTATACGTTTTTGTTTCTGGCTCAAACTCTCGGCCAGTAAATGCAAAACTGGTTCTAATCGGCGCAGAATTAAAATCAACATCCTGGTTTAAATAATTTTTAATACTTTTGATAACTCCAAACGCACTATAATCGTATTTTTGAATAATATTCCCGCTGCTGTCGACAATATCGGTAACTGAATTAAGATGATCTTTTAAATAATATACAGATCCCACTCTATCAGCTAGAATTTGTCCTTCAGTCGCTGCCATACCACCATATATTGACGATACCGCATAAGGCGTAAAGCGGGCTGATAAAATATCATCATGATTCATTGGCAAGTATACATAGGTTGCGACCAAATTGTTATTCACATCAAGTTCAGCTAAAATATTTGTGTCATCATAGTAATATTTTTTTATCGAATTTAAATCCGAGTTTAAATAATCGACAACTGATTTAATAATTCTTCGCCCAGAAGGGTCGTACGAATACCTAATTTTTTTCAAAACGTTAATGAAATTAGATCCTGAAAAAACACTGATAGTTTTAATTTGATTCAACGCCGTGTACTCGAAAGAAAAACTTAACCCATTTGTTTTTGAATTTTTGCTTAAAATATTGCCGTTAGCATCGAATGAATATGTATATAGCCCATCATCTTGAATTCTCTGGCCAGCATTATCGAAAGTAGAACCGACACCATTATAAGTCAGTCTATTCCCAAGAGCGTCGTAACTGAAGGACTCATTTTCTACTGACGCTTCTGATTTGGTTGAAGATATTAACTGGCCGTTTAAATCGTACGCATAATTTAAAGTCGATGCAGGGCTTCGTTTCTGCGTGATGTAATTTCTGAGATCGTACTGATATTCTAACGAAGATTTGACTATACCGTTTGTTGAATGTGATATTACTGTTAAACTACCACCGGCATCATGTGTATAGTCAGTTCTTGAGCCAGGCCTTGTCATAGAAATTAATTTATTTGTTTCGTCATAATTAAAAGCGAAACTTTCACCTAAATTATTTTGAATACCGGTTAGTTGATAATTGTTTTGATTGTAGAAATAACTCACGCTTTGAAAAGGACTTGTCATTTGCGTCCGTAGATCATTCAATGAATAATTGTAACTGAGTGTGTGGACTGGGTAATTGGTTGCAGCAGAGCCTGTAACGGCTTCATCTGTAATTCGCTGTTTAGCATCGCGCGTATAAGAAATACTTGCTGAATTATTTGCGATCTGCATGACCTCATCTTTTACATTATATTGATATTGAATCAGGTCATCTGCTGTTTGCACTTTGGTGACTTTATTTACTTCATTGTAGAAATACTGTTTGATTTGATTAGCCGGATCTTTTTCGGTTAATAAATTGCCGTTAGGATCATAGGTCATCTCATAAACTTGGCCGACAGGATCTGTTTTTTTAATCAACTGGCCGTTGGTATTGTATTCAAAACTGCTGATTTTTTGTTTCGGATCTTTGATTTGTATCAATTCACCAGTGAGTGAATAACCGTATTCGGTGATTTCACCTTTAGGCGAAATCACTTTAGTCAGCCTGTTCATTGGGTCGTATTCATAACTGGTTATGGATTGAGTAGTTCCATCGATATTCGACGTGCTGGTTAAAACGTTTCCGGCTAAATCATAGCTGTAGCTCGAAAATTTATTGTTGAGATCGGTTTGTTTCGTAAGCTGGCCTTTTATATTATACTCGTATGTGATTTGATTTTTTAGCACCTTAGCTGTGCTAAAAACCGATTTTTTTGTGACAAGACTTAAAGAACTGTATTCATAACTTGCATACTTGCCATCAGGGGCAATCTCTTTGATCAGTTGCTTTTTACTGTCATATTGTTTTTGTACGATTTTACCGTAAGGATCTTTTTGAGAAACCACCTGTCCGTAGATGTTGTATTCAGTTTCAGTGGTGATGTCTAAAGTAACATTGTTGGCTTTAATGACGTCACCATAAACAAGGTCATAAGTTTTCTGAGTTACAGATCCGTCAACATCGGTGATTTCAATAGGTCTTCCTTTCAAATCCCGTTTAATTCTTGTTACGCGTCCCTTGGCGTCAGTAATAGTAGAAATATAGCCTTGAAAATCTTTAGCCAGTTCGGTTGAGTTATCTTTTGAATCCGTAATAACATTCTGAATATTTTCTAGCTGCTGGAGTTGACCCCCACCTACTGTTTGACTTCCAGAATCTGCGATTTTAATATCAGTCAAATCGGGTTTGACTACTTTTTCTATTCTATTTTGCGCATTATAAAGATATGATATTTTAGCATTGTTTTCATTGATTTCTGAAAGCAGTAGTCCGTTTGAATCATACTCAAATCTTTTTCCCGACCCATCCGGATATCTCACCCGATTTAAGTTACCGCTAAAATTATAACTAAAACTGGTCTCTCTACCTGCTGGATCCACAATAGAACTCAGTCGATCACCTGAATAATTATATTGAATAGTCTGACCTACAGGATCTTTAATTTGTATCAAACGGCTTTTAGCATCATAAAAGAACTCGGTAACTCTTCCTGCCGGATCAGCAGCAGAATACTGCCGTCCTTGATTATCAAAATAAGTAATAGCTCCACTTCTATAGGTTCGTGACCAGATACCGTTTGAATTTCTATAAAGTTTAGAATGATCATCACTGGTTGGCGCAAAAGCCAAGGTTCCCAACTGCGTTGACTGAAAAATCACGCGTCTAATTCTGTTATTATCTATACCAGCATCTGCAATTAACAAGTTTCCATTTGGATCTAATCCCAAGTGTGACGGAGAACTCAGGCGAGCTTCAAGAGCAGATTTTCCATCTCCTGAAAAACCGGCAGACCGATTACCAGCTACGGTTTTAGCCTCTAATGTCGAAAGGTTAATTTGAATTACCCGACTTTGTCCTGTATCTGCTACATAAAGTAAATTTCTAGCATGGTCTATTACTAATCCATAGGGTTCAACAAGTTTCATTTCACGCGCATCGCCGCTATCAATGATTTTTCCGTTGATCGGGTCACCTGCAATAATTTGAATATTGCCGAATTGATCCATTTTTCTGACGTAACCGCCCTTACTTGAAATATATAAATTTCCATAAGTGTCATAGACAACACCGCGTGGGTAGAGAATATCATGAGCTAAAGCCTGACTTGGTGTTGTTGAATCAGCAACTCGGCCCGTACCAGCTATGATCGCGCTGGTTCCATTTATTGTATTAAATAGTCTTACTTGATGGTGGCCAGAATCGGCAACTACCAAGGTGTTCGGCTCAAAGCCAACAGTCATTCCCATTGGATTATTTAAATCTGTGGTGTCAGGTTTATAGCCGTTTGAATTGACAGCACCGCCACAAGAGCTTGACTGATTAACGAGTTCATATTTTTCACTTAACACCGACGAACAATTCATACCTAATGTTGAATTACAAAATCCTAAAAGCTGCTGCTTGTTATCATCCTTCTGCGATTGATAGTAGTTGGAAAAAATCGGCACAGGCGCCAGGCTCCCGCCAATCATTCTAGAACTTCCGCCTTGCGCTGAGAAAACCGAGCTTCGACCATAATCAAGCCCATAAACTTCACCACTCGGGCTCATTAAAAACTGCGATGGCTGAGAAGATATTGAATAGGAATATTTATTTTTGGAACACGAAGAACTGGGATAATAGTCATAATAGTATTTATATCCCCACTCATCGCAGCGTCTGAGCCAATCGTGATGCAAACATTCAAAGTTAGGTGTAATGACGGTTTTTGTAAAGTTGTAATAGTCATAGCCGCCAATTTCACCTGCCAGAGGAAATGGTGCTGCAATGTTTGAAATAGCACCGTTTGTTAAGTCAATTTGTTGATACATATTGACTGAGGAGTTCATGAATTGAACATAAGGCCAGTTATTTAAACCAACACCTTTAGAAAGCTCAGCTTTACCATTTAAATCTGCAACCGTATCTATAGTATTAGCTAAAGAATAAGTCGCAATGTCGCCACTCTCTTCTTCGATCATAATTCGATCACCTGCTGTATTTACAATTTTTTGAACACCGCTTACGCGCCAGCCTCGACCAGCAGCTGAGTTGGTGTAGTTTTGAACATAAAGAGATTCTGTCAGATCTTGCGGAAAAATTTTATCAATTACATCTGATGAAAATGACTCTTCTGAAATTTGTGGATCACCTAAATTAACTCGTTGCTCAACAACTCGAGTGCCGACAGTCATCTCTTTAAAGTGCAGATCATAGTGAGCTGTGTACGGATGAATACCCGAAGAAAAGTACTCTTGTGTTGTTGGATCTTTCAATTCCATAGCGTATGAAATCGCCGCCCTGTCTGGCAAACCTGTAAATGTCAAACCTGGGTCGTTTTCTGGTGTTTTTAAGTTACCCGTTTGAAAACTGGCCACTATTTTATCAGGAGTTAACGTTGATTGCGCATTTTTATAGGTAACTTTATATTGAATATTATACATGAACTCTTCAAAATTATCGTAACATTTAAAATCGTCAGGATTAGGCTTAGATAATAAAGGTACTTTAATTGAGCAATAAGGAACATTCACTTTCACTTTATCAACAAAACTGCCGCTTTGTTCCGGGATCGTGACATCAATACGTCGAGACGACATGTCGAACAAGTTGGTTACCAAAGCCGTAGGTTTTGCCCAGGAACTTTTATAAGTCAAACCAAGACTAACAGATTGCCCTAAAGTTTTAAAAGACGGAATGCTGATTTTTGCGGTAGCGGCACCATTAAATGTATCAGCCCCTGGTTTATCCTGTGCACCGATCGGTCGCACTGTCGGACCAATTGGCGCTGCATAGGCCAATGAAAAGTGTCGAATACCCTGATTGGGTTTTGTCACAATAGATGCGCCGTTATCGCTGACAACCGCACTTCCACCGATTTCCCATTTGCCAGTTTTTGAGTTCATTAAAAGAATGGCCATCTCTGTAGCAGGCGGAAATTCGTTTTTATTCGGCAGAGTTAACTCAACGGGTTTTAAAAAAGTTGTGCCTGAAGGTTCAAGAGCCACCACGGTTTTGGGCATCGCAGCTGCAATCGGCAGAATGGTTGTTTTGCTCGAATCAATTTCTTGCATTGATATGGCCGCTTGAGCTGCCCCATCTGGAAATTGAACACTGTTTGTCGGAATATCCAACTCAACACCGGGCGCATGAGGCGAAGTCACAACGGCAGCGGCGCCCGCCGCAACCTGAATTTCGGTACCGTCCATCACAACAGGTGCTAAATAAATTGGCCTTTGCAATACATTTTTTTCATTAAGACTTATTGTAATGGCCACTTGAACTATAGAAAATTTTCACACTTT
>JANPPN010000160.1:0-28534 GCA_031428535.1 Bdellovibrio sp.
GCTTACTATTAAACGTTGTAAAATCTGAACTTGATAAATAACCATCGACGCCTACTGTAGCTTTTGGAATGTTGTAACCCGCAGCGGTGGTTGGAGTGTTTTGTACTTTTGTCCAATCAACACTGGCAATCATTGCGTTTGTAACAGAGTTACTTAAGGGATTTAACGGAACATACGTTAACGCTGTTGTGACATCAATAGAAGTCATCGATGAAAAATTTGATAACTTATTACTAAAAATTGAGAAATCTGAACTTGCTAAGTAACCACTGACTGCAGCGGTTGCTTTTGCTATAGAAATATCCGGCGTAGCGCCGCCCGAAGACACTAAAGGCGCAGTTGCTGTGACGCTCGTTACACTACCGCCTGCGGCATTGACCCACGACAAATCTCCGCTGGCATTTGTTGATAAAACCTGACCATTAGTACCAACTGCCGGCGGAAGCGTTAACGTGTAGTTTGTAATGCCCGAAGTTGGGGCTTTGAAGATAATTCTATCGGTGTTGGTGCTATCGTATAAATAAACATTTTGAGTTGACACGTTCGTGGCACTCGCATTTGTTCCACTGAAAGTTGTAGCGTTGATTACACCGGCAGTAAAATCGCCCGATGCATTTCGTCTGACTATTTGAGAAGCAGTATTCGCGCTCGTGGAATTATTCGCAAGAGTTGCGCCTGTTGCAACATTTGCGGCGGTCACTCCACCAACACTCGATACAACTGTTGCAGCCACGGTTCCGGTAACGTCACCACTTAAACTTGTGCTGCTCTGAACTGCGCCGGTAAGTCTTGAATCATTGCCTTTGACCACTTCTGTTGCTGTGGCATCGCCACTGGCGGCTACGTTTAATACGGCTGATGTTCCAAGCCCTAAATTAGTTCTTGCAGTCGTAGCACTTGCTAAATCACTTAGGTTGCTTGCGCGATTTAACGGCGTATAAGTTAATGCCGTTGTAACATCAACTGAAGTCAGCGTTGAAAAGTTACTTAATTTGCTATTAAAAATAGACCAGTCGCTACTCGCTAAATATCCGCTTGCTGCACTGGTGGCTTTCGGAATTGAAACATTCGGGTTAGCGCCACCAGAAGACACCACCGGAGCCGTTGCCGTGACCGATGTGACTCCGGCACCGGCTATGGTTTCACACACGAACGCAGCACCGGTGTATCTTAATGCCTGGCCGGCTACGCAACCTGCGGCCGTCATATCTGAGAACTTTGTATATTGATTTGCATTTATGCCGGCAAGCTGGTTTGAATTGTTTGACATTGTCGCATGCAACGCAAAAGGTACCGCATTCAAATTCATAATCGGCAACGTCTGCAACCCACTGCCGTCATTGAACTGCACAATTACTTTTCGGCGTTCGACTGCGGTTGGCGTTACTGATGGCGTTGGCGTTGCGCCCTGACAACTGAGGGCGGTGCCAAAATTAAAAACATCGTACATCGTAATCGCAGCCGGAGGATACGTTTTAGTACCGGCACCGAGTTCGATTGAAACCAAGCCCTTAGAACCCGTCATATCAATAGAAGTAAACTCTTCCTCGTATACAACACATAATCCCAGCGCATCGGTGTATTTGAATTTAAAGTAGACCGATGGTTCTTCCAGATTAACTTGATTCGGTTTAACTATTTTTGCCTGAAATGTTAACGAGTTGGGTGCCGCAATAGTAATTCGCGTAAACAAAAATACAATCAGCATGAAAGATCTGGGGGATACCAGCCAACTAACAATAGATCTCATGCTCTAGTTATCGGTGGTTTACTTGAACCACTTTAATCAACTTATTGTTGTTCAGGAGTTCCAAACGAACCAATATGAGGCATCAGGTTTTCAGTTGGGATTTGATCAGGCAAAACAGGGCCTTCGACGGCCTCGGTCGCGTTAGTCAAAGTGAAAATATATTTAAAAGCCGGGAAAGTTCCGAAACAAAACGTTTCAGTTCGGGAATAAAATAAGGGCTCTTGGTCTAGAACATATAGAAATCGAATTTCAAGTACAGAATCGGCCAGAAACTCGGGCGATTATTGATCTAATTCCGAAATATTTCCGAAATATCTGTTTCAGCCCGTAAAAACTTACAGCTGTAAAGTTTTTCAACATTCGCCCGCACCCAATTGCACTACCATGAAGACGCGCTGGCCGTTTCCTTGCATCATCATTTACAACAACTTCAACAGGAGATTTTATGCGTTCTGCAATTGCTCTGATTTTACTTTTTACCTCTGTAAGCTTTGCTGCGAAAGACAACGATCAGCATCTTCAGGACAAAATGCAACTCGAGCAGTTGTCCAAAACAGCAACTTTGGCTATCGAAGACTGCGATGGTCACTCGCTTAATTTAATGCTGAATGATCTGGTGGATTTCAAGGTTCAGACCCGGTTTTTTGACTTACAGGAGGAAGCCTCAGTTGCGCGTGCTAAGCTCAGTAATCAGGCTATGGGCGATGCGCTCAGCGGACGTTGCGGTAAGGAATAGTTTCGAAACATTCCGTTACTTCCGGCAACGTACAGCATTTTGAATGCATCTTCTATCGACCGTAATCAAACAGAACTTAAATTATCATACATGCCAATAAAATTTGCGTATTATTATTACCTCAATCTTCGACGCTGCAACCGACGGTAAACTTAGGGATTGAGAAGGTTTTCACAAGGTCAGATGCGTACCCCCTACCAAACCTTCCTTGACTAAGTTTTTATCCTCTATAATCATGGACTTAGATGAATAAAATCCAGAAAATTTTTATTAGCGGCCTGATCAGCTTCTTACCCCTGGCCGTAACGATTTACATCGTTTACGCGGGCGTAACAATCGTAGAAAACCTGCTCGGAAACTTCCTTCGAAATGCCCTACCTGACAATTTCTACATCCCGGGTTTCGGTTTTTTAACCACGTTAATTTTAATATTTTTGCTAGGCCTGCTACTGAACAATTTCGTAACCGCAGGCTTGTTACACAAATTACAGGAAAAATTAACCGAAGTGCCGTTAATTAAAGTGGTTTACTCCCCGCTTCGGGATTTAATGAATCTGTTTTCGAAAAACGGCGCCAATACTATGCAGAAAGTGGTGCTGGTGCAATTTGACGGCGGTAAAGAAGTTCTGGGTTTGGTAACGCGAGAACATTTTCTTGATTTGGACCCGAACTTGCGGATTAATCCTGAAAAAATTGCGGTCTACGTGCCGATGAGCTACGGGCTCGGTGGGTACACGATATTGGTGCATAAGAATCAGGTAACACCGCTGGATATACCGGTAGAAAAAGCGATGAGTTTGGCGTTGACTGCTTGGATTAAAACAGACTCGGCCCAGAAATAATTAAGAGAATTGGAGAACTTCATGCATGTCGGTATTCCTTTAGAAATTTCAGCGAATGAATCTCGTGTGGCCGCAACGCCGAAAACGGTTCAGCGTTTAATTAAGCAGGGCTTCAGTGTGTTTATTCAGGCGGGCGCGGGTTTAAAATCTTCGTGTGCGGATGCAGACTATCAAGCGGCCGGCGCGGTTATTGTGGCGGGTGCGGCATCGCTATATTCGCAGGCGCAGATTGTTTTGAAGGTGCAGCCTTTAACCAAAGCTGAAATTGATATGGTAAAATCAGGCACAATGGTGGCGTCCTACTTGTGGCCAGCACAGAACACTGAATTATTGAATATGCTGGCTGCGCGCAAGATCAACGCGATCGCCATGGATGCGATTCCGCGAATTTCGCGCGCGCAAAAGATGGACGTTTTGTCGTCGATGGCGAATGTGGCCGGTTATCGTGCAGTGATTGAAGCCGCAAATCATTTTGGTAAGTTTTTAAATGGGCAAATTACCGCGGCCGGTAAAGTTGAACCTGCAAAAGTATTGATTATCGGGGCCGGCGTGGCGGGCCTTGCAGCTATTGGTACGGCAAATTCTTTGGGTGCGGTTGTGCGGGCGTTTGACACCCGCAAAGAAGTGGGCGAGCAGATTGAAAGTATGGGTGCGAAGTTTTTAACGGTTGATATTCAGGAAGACGGCGCAACAGCTACCGGATATTCAAAAGAGATGAGCCCGGCGTTTATTGCGGCCGAAATGGCGTTGTTCCGTGCGCAGGCTAAGGAAGTTGATATTATTATTACCACGGCACAAATTCCGGGGCGGCCAGCACCTAAACTTATTTTAAAGGATATGGTTGAAGTGATGAAAGCCGGTTCGGTCATTGTGGATTTAGCGGCCAGCAGTGGCGGCAATTGCGAACTCACCAAGCCTGATGAAATTTATGTTTACAATGGTGTTACGATTGCCGGAAGAGTAGACCAGTTACCGGCGCAGGCCAGTGGCCTTTACGGAAATAACTTATGTCATTTGCTTGATGATATGGGAAAAGCGGCAAATTTTAAAATTGATATGAACGACGATATCGTCAGCCGCGCGATGGTGGTTTATGATGGCGCAATCAACTGGCCGCCGAAGCCCTTAAGTGTTGCGGCTAAACCGAAGTTGGCTCCAACCCTTGACAAAAAAGGCCCCACACCTGAAGAAGTTGCGCGCAAGAACGCAATGACGATGACGTGTGTATTAGTTGCACTTGGTGCATTTTTGTTTTTGATCGGCCTTGTTGCGCCGCCTGATTTTTTATCGCACTTTACGGTTTTTGTACTTTCGTGCTTTATCGGCTGGCAGGTGGTGTGGAATGTTTCGCACTCGTTGCATACGCCGCTGATGAGCGTAACTAATGCTATCTCTGGAATTATCATTGTGGGCGGAATTCTGCATATCGAAAATGATATCAAGAGCCCGATAACAATTCTGGCCGCTGTGGCGGTATTAGTGGCAACAATTAATATTGCGGGCGGGTTTTTCATTACTCATCGCATGTTAAAAATGTTTAGAAAGTAGGACTGAAGATGAGCACCGGATTACAAACAGCTTCGTATATTGCAGCCAGTATTCTTTTTATTATGAGTCTTGGTGGCCTTGCCAATCAGGAAAGCGCCAAGCGCGGAAATCTTTACGGTATTATTGGAATGGGCTTAGCGATTATCGCCACAGCCCTCGGTGAATCTACCCACGGGCATGCGATTTTAATTGCGGTCATGGCAGTTGGTTCTGTGATCGGAATTATTGTTGCGATGAAAGTTGAAATGACTTCAATGCCGCAGTTGGTGGCGATTCTGCATAGTTTTGTGGGTTTGGCCGCCGTGCTGGTGGGTTACGGCAGTTATCTTAATCCGCATACGCAAACTTTAACTGGCGCTGCGTATTCGATTCACTTAACCGAAATATATTTGGGTATTTTCATCGGTGCCGTTACCTTTACGGGCTCGGTCATCGCTTGGGGTAAGCTGCAGGGTAAAATCATGAGTCGGCCGTTGATGTATCCGGGTCGGCATTTGGTACTGGTGGGTATTGTTTTAGCTTCGGTATTTATTCTTCTTCGCTTTTTAAATGTAACACCAGATTCCGGTTTGCAATTGCTTTTGATCATGACGGCGCTTTCTTCAATCCTCGGTGTTTTGCTGGTGATGGCTATCGGTGGCGCCGATATGCCGGTTGTGGTTTCAATGCTGAATTCATATTCGGGTTGGGCTGCGGCAGCCGCAGGCTTTATGCTCAGTAATGATTTATTAATTGTTACGGGCGCGTTGGTTGGAAGTTCTGGCGCGATTCTTTCTTATATTATGTGTAAGGCGATGAATCGTTCTTTCGTTTCGGTTATTTTCGGCGGCTTCGGCGCAAATGAAGGCCAAACCACATCCAGTCAGGCAATCGTCGGTGAAGTTAAACCGATCCATATCGATGAAACTGCAGAATTATTAAAAGAATCAAAGCACGTTGTGATTGTGCCGGGTTTCGGCATGGCCACTGCAAAAGCGCAGCACGCCGTTTACGATCTGGTAAAAAAGTTGAACACTAACGGATGCAAAGTGACGTTTGCGATTCACCCGGTGGCGGGCCGCCTACCAGGGCACATGAATGTGTTGCTGGCCGAAGCCAATGTACCGTATGACATCGTTTTAGAAATGGATGAAGTAAATCCTGAGTTGCCTGAAACAGATGTGGTGATGGTGATCGGGGCCAACGACATCGTCAATCCTTCAGCTCTTGATGATCCAAGCAGTTTAATTTACGGCATGCCGGTTATTGAAGTTTGGAAAGCTAAAACCGTTATTATTTCAAAACGCTCGATGGCGGCAGGTTACGCGGGAATTGAAAATCCGTTATTCTACAAAGATAATACCCGCATGCTTTACGGCGATGCAAAAAAAACGATTGATGCGTTGGTTGCAGCACTTTGATATTTAGCAACTGATGTTTAACGACTGATATTTAAACGCGTGTTTTCAACCACGTGATCATCGATTGCACCGGTTGCCCGCTGCCACCGGCAAAACTTAAAGCTCCTGTGGGTTTGTCGTTCCAGCTGTAAACATCAAGGTGCGCCCATTTTTTTCCACCGCTGAATTTTTCTAAGAACAGTGCGGCGGTAATAGCTCCACCGAAACCATCCGCCGAGTTTTTAAAATCGGCAAAGTTCGATGACATTCCCGAAAAATATTTCTGCACCAGCGGCATTCGCCAGTTGGGTTCGCCGCTGGCCTGGCCGGCCGCTTGAATCTGCGCCGCCAGTTGATCATCATTGGTAAAAAGCCCGGCCATATCGGCGCCCAGTGCCACTTTGATGGCGCCGGTGAGGGTGGCAATATCGATTAAAAATTCTGGTTCATCCGCACCTTTTTTTGTAGCGGCCACGTCCATCACATCGGCTAAGACTAAACGGCCTTCGGCATCGGTGTTATCTATTTCAACGAGTAATCCTGCGCGCGAACGATAAACGTCACTGGGGCGCATGGCTTTCGAATCAACACAGTTTTCGGCCAGCGCCAGATAAAAATCAAGCGGACGTTCGTAATTAGTATGAATAGCCCAGTAAGCAAGCCCCACAACGGCAGCGGCACCGCCCATGTCTTTTTTCATTAATCGCATGGCGCCTGAGGGTTTAATATCGAGGCCGCCGGTGTCAAACGTTATGCCCTTGCCAACAAACGCGATGGGCTTTTTGTTGGATTTTTTCTGCGGGCGGTATTTGATGTGCACCATTCGCGCCGGAGTTTCTGAACCTTTACCCACGGCCAGTAGCAGATTCATACCTTCGGTTTCAAGACGCTTCGTGCCCCACACTTCAAGCTTTACGCTTTTTGGAAAATTCAACTGGTTTTTGATCAGAGCCTCGAGTGTTTCGGGATTCATTTCGTTGGGCGGTAAATTTACGAGGTGCCTTGCAAGTTGCACGGCACTTGCCTCATGTTGAAACTTGGCAATCAGCTTAGTGTCGAGTTTAGCCAGTTTTTTATTTCCTAATAGTTTCAAATTAATTACTTGTTTTTTAATTTCAATTTTGCTGAATGTGTTCAGAAAATTATAGGCCGCAAGTTCAAGGCCGATAACGGCTGCGCGCACAGTACTTTCACTGGCCTCAACAAGATTTAATTCGATGCGCTCAAGCTGCTGCGATTTGAACGATGTTAAAAGGCCGCCGGTCTGATCCCGGAAAAACCCGTAAGCCGATTCATCAAGTAAGCCACCGTGCGTGCCTTTTTTACTTTCATTGTACTGCAGTATCCAGACTGGCCCGTTCAGCCCGGTAAAATGCAGCGTCTTTTTTTCATAGCTGATTAGGCGCGAGTAACCGTGTAAGCCTGCGATTTTTCTGACCTCAGTCTTTTTCATGGCAGCCGAACCGCTACTGAGCAGATAAACAAATCCGTCGGCCTTCGCACCCGAATTTATCTCAAACTGAAAACCCGATACTAAGACTGAATGCGTGCTCATGGAAACTCCTATCTAAGGTATGTATTCTAAGCTATAATGTTGCCTTAAGTATGACGAGCCGATCAACAAATAACATTCCAGGCAAAGGTAAACTCCAGCTGCGACTGGGGCTCTACAATCTTGAAAATTTATTTCTCATTCTCGGTCACGAAGTGCCGGAACACTACCACAAATTGAACGAAGCGCAGTGGCAGAAGCTTTCAACCTCAATCTACGAACCCAAACCTCTGGCTAAATGTCAGCAGATTGCCACTATAATTAAAGAGAATTCGCCCGATATCATGATGCTCTGTGAAGTCGGTGGAATTGAATCGCTGAATAATTTTAATAAATTATTCTTGGAAAACCGCTACAATGTGGCCATTATGGAAGGCAACTCCGACCGCAATATCGATGTCGGGTTTTTAATCAAAAAAGATTCACCGTTCTTTTTCGATATAGCAAGCAACCGGCTACGGCCCCTGCATTACCTTTATCCGCACGAAACCACTTCGAAAAAAACCGGCTATCCGATCAAAGGCCAATCGCAGTTTTTTTCCCGCGACTGCGCCGAACTTCGGCTCTTTACCAAGTCTAAGGAAAATCCGTTTTTGATTATCCTGCTCACTCACCTGAAATCCCGCTTAGATCCCGAGCGGATCGATCCGGGCGGGCTTGAAAGACGAGCGGCCGAACTCAGAACCTGCCTAGATATTTACAAAGAACTTAAAGCTCAGTATAAAAATACACCAATTATTTTTTCCGGCGACATGAACGGTTTTGCGGGAATTCCGAATACCGATGCTGAATTTCTTCCGATTTATTCTGAAACTGATCTTCAGGATGTTCTTGAGCTTGCAAACGTAAGTACCGACAAGCGTTCAACATTCTATCAGATTAAAAATGGCGGCAAGTGTGAAGGCAAGCAAATCGACTATTGTTTTATCTCGGACAACCTGTCTGACAAACTCAGCAAAACCGATGCGCATGTTTACCGCTATAAAGATGAGTTCGGCTCGCCACTCGATATTCCGAAATCAATCGACGATAAACTGAAACTGGCTTCGGATCACTACCCGCTTTTTTTTAAACTTGATAACGTAGATTATTGATGAGAACCTGATCTTGATGAGTCTTAAAAAACTGCAAAATACAGAATTCAAAATTGTAACAACAAGCGTATTTGTTGAATCCGAATCTGATCCGCAGCTTCAACGTTATTTTTTCGCCTACAAAGTTTCAATCAAAAATGTCGGAAGCTGTACTGCGCAACTGATGAGTCGACACTGGATTATTACCGATGCGCTCGGACACACTGAAGAAGTGCGCGGCCCGGGCGTCGTTGGCCTCCAACCTAAAATTACCGGCGGCCAATTTTTCGAATACGACAGCGCCTGTCCGTTACGTACAAGTTCAGGCTCAATGAAGGGCGCATTTCAATTCGTCGATGAAAACGGCGAAGCCTTCAACATCGAAATCCCCGAATTCTATCTCATCGCCCCGACCGCCGTTCATTGAAAATGTACGCCGTACCTAATCCCCCCAAAAAAAATGTACGCCGTACCTAAAATTCTGGTTACTGGCTTTAAACCATTTCTCGGCGCTGCTGCAAATCCGAGCGAGCTACTTTCACTCGAACTTTCTAAAAATATTCCTCGCGTTGATTCCCTGATTTTGCCGGTTGAATTTGGCAGGGCCTTCGATGTCTTAAGTTTACATTTGCACAATCGAAGTTATGATTACGTTTTGATGTTAGGGCTGGCCACTGGCCGCAAGAAAATAGGCTTTGAAAAAATAGGCCTTAACTGGATACATACCGAACATCCAGATGAAAGCGACGTGCTGCCAAGAGACGGCCTCATCCGGCCTGATCTGCCACTTGCCTTGATGTCGCCGGTGAATATTGAAAAGTTCTACGCAATACTCAGTACCGAAAATCATCCTGTTGAAGTTTCATTTTCGGCCGGTACTTTTGTTTGCAATGATCTCTATTTCAGAGTTCTCAGCACTATCCCGAAGCTCAATGCCGTCTTCATTCACGTCCCCTGCGTTCAGGAAATAGAACTGCCGCAACAACAAAAAATCCTTCAAAGATTCATCGAACTGCTTAATAGCTCCGGAATTTAGTTTTGCTTACTGTTTTCATGGGGGATTAAGTACGGCGTACCTTATTTATGGGGGATTAGGTACGGCGTACCTTATGGTTACCTTATGGGGATCTTAGGAATTTATTCCAGGTTGATTGGTTTTTTTTGTAGACGTAGCGTTCGTGAAGACGGCCGGATTTGCCGAACCAGAATTCGATTTCGGTGGGAACTATGCGGTAGCCGCCCCAGTGCGGTGGGCACGGGATGACTTGGGATTTAAATTTTTGTTCGAGCGCTGTTAGCTTTTCCTGAAAATCGACGAAAGATTCTATTTTTTCGGATTGGTGCGAGGCCCATGCGCCGATCTGGCTTAATCGAGGACGAGTTGCAAAATATTTTTCGGATTCGCTGCGCGGAAGTTTTTCGGCAATACCTTCGATTCGGATCTGCTGATCGAGGTGAGACCAGAAGAAATCAGCTGAGACTTTTTTATTTGTTTCAATGTCGCGCGCTTTGCGGCCATCGTAATTAGTAAAAAACGAAAATCCCCCATCACTCATTCCTTTAAAAAGAACAATTCGTACTGAAGGTTGATTTTCGTTGTTTACAGTTGCGAGTGCCATGGCGTTTGCGTCTGGCACTCCTTTGATCTGAGCCGCTTTATATAATTTTAAGAAATTCTCGATTGGATCATTCTTAAAATCAAAGCTCATCGTTATAACTACTTCTTAGCTTTAGGAGCTGCTGGCTTTGCTGCCGCAGGTGCTGGAGCCGCTGGCTTCGCGCCGGCTTTTACGATTTCAAGCAATTCAACTTCGAAAACTAAAGTTGAATTTGGTGGAATTCCCGGACGACCTGCCGGACCGTAAGCTAATTCAGGTGGAATTACTAATTTCCACTTAGAACCGACCTTCATCATCTGAAGAGCTTCAGTCCAACCCGGGATTACACCCGCAACCGGAAATTCGGCAGGCTGACCGCGGTCAACTGAAGAATCGAATTTAGTTCCGTCGATCAGAGTTCCAGTGTAGTGACACTTAACGCTTTCTTCTTTTTTCGGCATTGGGCCATCGCCCTCTTTCATTACTGAATACTGAAGACCAGAAGCTGTAATTTTTACGCCAGCAGCCGTTTTATTTTTCTCGAGGAAATCGGCTGATTTCTTTTTGTTAGCTTCGCCTTCTTCAGTTTGCTTTTTCATCGCCATTTCCTGAAGCTTCATCATCGCTTTCTGAATTTGCTCTTCAGTCATTTCAGATTTACCGGTTGTTGCATCTGTTAATGATGCCGCGAGAGTTTTCGGATCGATCTCGATGTTCTGCGCTTTCAGATTTTTACCGATCTGTTGACCGATGGCATACGATGCCTGACCTTTATCTGATTTAAGATCGGGTTTATTACACGCCGTTAAAGTCAACATAAGACCTGCAGCTGTGATTACTAATAGTTTATTCATTTGATGTTCCTTTCAGTGAACTTTAAATGTTGTCTTCAATTCCAAAGCATGATCGAATTCCTTAGGATTTCAAACACATAACATGCTGCACACACTAATTTATTTCACCGCATTGTTTGCACTTTCAACTTCTGCCAACTGGGCAAAACTCAATCAAATGCCCGTCGAGGTGCTCGGTTTCTACCGCTTAGGAATAGCCGCCTTACTGCTCGGACTCTTCATTTTGATTCGAAAACCCCTCCCAAAACCGAAATTCGACCGGAATGTTCTATGGGTCGTCGGGTCCGGTTTTTTTTTCTTTCTGCATCTCTGGACGTATAAATATGCCGCAAAAAACACATCGGTTTCGAACATGATGATTATTTTTTCATCTAATCCGATCTGGGCCTCGATCGGCGCCATCACCTTTTTCGGTGAAAAGCTCAGCAAAAGGCTGATCTTGGCTTACATACTTGCTCTGGTTGGAGTGTATCTTTTAGTTGCCAATGATCTCAGCGTCGGTAGCGGCGTCAACCTCGGCGACTGGTCGGCCGTTCTATCGGCGCTACTTTATGCGGCTTACATGCTAACCGGAAAGAAAGCTCGGCATTTTTACGACAATACTTACTATGCGTTGATTCAATATGCCGTTTGCGCCTTATTCTTCGGTTTCTGTGTTGCCGGTACGGGTGCCGCGATAATCGGTTATTCCGCAGCTTCATGGGTGGCCGTCATAGGTCTTGTGCTTTTGCCGACTTTTTTGGGACATTTCAGCTTCACTTATCTGGTGAAGCACATGGATTTAAGTCTGATGACAACCGGCAAACTGATCGAGCCCGTGATAGCTTCGATTCTGGCCTATTTTATTTTCAGCGAAACAATCAGCCGAAATGCCTGGATTTCATTTGCGCTGACCGGTACGGCTGTTGTGATCCTGCTTGGGCCGGGGCTGCTTAAATTCGTCCAAAAAGCATTCAAGGTTTGAAGGTTTGAAGGTTTAAGCCAGGATTTAAGCGTGCCTTTTGAGATAGTCAATGGTCTCGCGGTCTGAACCTTCAAATTCAATTTTTGGCTGACGCGTGGTCAGCGAATAACTGTACATCGGGTCGTAGTACCAAACGAGCAGTTTTTCGATCCAGACGCGATTTGATTCGAGTAACCCGAGTTCAGAAAACTGCGTCTGCGAATATTTAAGATCCGCGAGCAGTTCCTGGCTTCGAACTCCGCCCAGCTTTTTACTGATTCGATTGATGGCATCAATGTACTTCTGAAATATCGCGGCTTCTGGACTAATATAGTCTTCGAAAATATTTTCAATTCGGACCTCAAGCGGAACATTCATTTTAATGACTGCCGAAGCGCGCAGTTTATCAAAAAATTTTTCAGGCAGATGCAGTCTGCCGATCAGCCGGCTTTCATCTTCAAAAAGAATCGGCTTTTGCGTCTGTAATTTAATTATTTCATGGCAAAGATGGTTTTCAAAAGTGGCCTGTGCCGGTTGCGGATTTTTCATCGCACCAAACGCCGAACCACGATGCTGCGCCAGATTTTCAAGATCCACCACCGGATAAAAACCGGAAGCTTTACGCAGAATTTTAGTTTTGCCGCTGCCGGTGTTGCCGGTAAGAACCCTGAGTTGGCAGCTTTCAGCATAAGAACTCAATTCGTCAGTAAAAAACTGGCGCACGTCTTTGTAACCGTGTTGAATGCGCGGAATTTCTATTCCGACTTCCGCAAGAAACTGCTGGGAAATTTTGCTGCGCAGCCCCCCGCGAAAGCAAGTCATAATCGCGTGGGGATTGTCCTGAATGAAATTTTTCCATGCCGCTATTTTCTGCTGCTTATTCTCACCCATTACTATCCGGTGCCCGAGTTCGATGGCCTTTTCCTGCCCGGAATTTTTATAGCAGGTGCCGACTAAGGCACGTTCGGCATCATCGAGAATCGGTAAGTTGACTGAGTTCGGTAAAGCGCCTTGCGCAAATTCCAGCGGTGCCCGCACATCCAGAATTTTGCAATCCTGTAAAAACCTGGCTTTCAACTCTGCAAGATCGAGGGTCTTCATTAATTTAGAATCTGCAATCTTGAATTGGAATCAAACTCCACAACCTCACCGACGATAGTCGCAAATTCAAAACGGCTTTTAAGGCGCTCTGCCACAGCCTTCGCGATGTCCCGACTGACCGAAAGCAACAAACCACCGCTGGTTTGCGGATCGAAAATAATTTGCTGCTGAGTTTCGGTAAGTCCATTAATTGAAATTTCTGCTGCCACATACTCACGGTTCGTGCGATGTGCTTTGGTGAGATTTCCTGCCTGTAAAAATTCAAGAGTTTTTGCAAACACTGGAAGCCTGCCAAAGTTGATACTTAAAGTTTTTTCGCTGGCCCTTGCCATTTGCACCGCGTGGCCTGAAAGCCCGAAGCCGGTAATGTCGGTGGCCGCATGGATTCCGGCCAGTTGCTCGCTGGAGAGAAGATCGGCTATGTTATTTAATTGGCGCATCGAAGTGATTTCGGGCTCGATGTCGTTTTCCGTAACGGATTGTTTTTTAAGCGCCGCCGTGGCCGCACCTGTGCCTAAGGCTTTGGTTAAAATAAGTTGGTCTCCGGTTTTTGCGCCTGAATTTTTCCAGATTTTCTGCGGATGAACGTAGCCCGTAACCGACAAACCAAATTTTAAAGTGTCATCATCAATCGAGTGCCCGCCCACAAGGCTTGCTCCGGCTTCAGCCAGCTTGTCAGAGGCGCCCTGCAGGACCTCAACAATGACTGATTTATCCATTGAAATCAGTGGAAAAGCTAAGATAGCAAGCGCCGTTTTAGGCAGCCCGCCCATGGCATAAACATCACTTAGTGCATTCGCGGCCGCAATCTGCCCGAAATTGTAGGGAGAATCAACGATGGGTGTGAAAAAATCCAGCGTCTGAACCATTGCCAACGTGTTGTTGACCTGAATGATGGCGGCATCATCCATCAGATGGCCATCTAAGATAACCTCTTCAAGAAGCGGAGGAAATTTTACTTTCGCCAGTATTTGTCGCAATTCAGTGGCTGCAACTTTCGCAGCACAGCCGCCTTTTTGAACCGTTTGAGTTAATAAAATATTATTTTCCATAGGTCAGTTATTGCATGAAAAAGTAGAATAAGGCAATCTAACCCTATGCGGATACTCGTGGTCGAAGACCAGGCGAAAACCTCACAGTTTGTAAAAAAAGGCCTTAATGAAGTGGGCTATGCTGTCGATATTGCCGAATCAGGTTCAGCGGCTGAGTCATTTATGGCCAGCAGCGAATACGATCTGGTTATTCTGGATGTGATGCTGCCAGATCAAAGCGGCATCGATACCGCCCGGCACCTCAGGCGCGACGGCTATATCGGCCCGATTCTGATGCTCACCGCTCTTTCAACCACAAAAGACAAGGTCAACGGCCTTGACGCCGGAGCCGACGATTACCTGACCAAGCCTTTTTCATTTGATGAGTTACTTGCCCGCGTGCGCGCCTTACTCCGACGAAGCAGTACGAAAAATATTCTGAATTCGGTGCTTAAATTCTCGGATCTTGAAATGGATCTCGTACACCGGAAAGTAAGACGCCAGAACAACGAAATTACTTTAACGGCAAAGGAATTTTCACTGCTTGAGTATTTTCTCAGGAACCCCGAGCGCCCTTTAGGCCGTGTGTCTATCGCCGAGCATGTCTGGGACATCGATTTCGATTCGGAAAGCAACGTTATTGACGTTTATGTGAATCTCTTACGGAAAAAGGTTGATTCGCCTTATAATAAAAAGCTCATTCATACAGTGGTCGGCATTGGTTACGTTCTTAAAGAGCCTTAGCCTTAAGGTAAGGTTAACGGCCTTATTTGTTATACTCTTCGGCACTACCACGATACTTTTTTCGGCCATAATTTATTTTTCGCTTAACGATGCTCTCCTGCACGACTTCGACAACGCGCTTTTTAACTATTCGATCGACGTCTCGAAAAATATTAAATTCACCGATACAAACAACCTGCTGATTGAAGTGGACGAAGCCAAAATCTACCCATTTTCGTCGGGTACGGCGCTGATCCTCATCCGCAGCGCAACCGGCGACATTCTGTCGGAATCCGCCAACATGGGCACCGTTAAATTTCCGTTCAAAAGTCAGATAAAAGTAATTAAAGAAGGCGGCGACTCGAGCTACACGACAATTGAAGATACAACTGGCTTTCCCGATGCCGAGGCCGACTCTTATCGGATGATCACGTTTCCGATCAACTATCTTGCGCCCGCTACAATTTTTCTGCAGATAGCCGTACCGATGACAACGTTTGAATCGCAGCTCGAGCGCCTAAACGGCATTATCACTATCGGTTTACCCACGCTGCTAATGCTAGCGATTTTTCTCGGGCTGTATTTTTCTTCGCGTGCATTGCGTCCGGTTAAGCAACTTATTAACAACATCGAGCAGATCGGCATTAACCACCTTTCAGACCGGATACCTTTACCCCAGTCAAACGATGAAATCCGCAAGCTGGCTGAAACCCAGAACCTGATGCTGAACCGAATCGAAAAGGCTTTTCTATCGCAGGAACGATTTATCGCAGATGCCTCGCACCAACTCCTGACACCACTGACCATTCTGCGCGGCGAGATCGAACTCAAAATGAAAACTGAAAACCAAGATGGCGCTTTTCTTAAAAGCCTGTTGCACGAAACGAACAGCCTCTCGAAAATTGTCAAAGACATGCTGTTGCTGGCACGAATTGATGCCGGTAATGAAACCGCCAATTTCAGAGAGGTGCAAATAGATGAAGTGCTGCTCGATGCTGTGGCACGGGTGCAAAAAATTGCTCTTGAAAAAAACATCACTATCAAAGTTGAGATCAAAGAAAGTGCCGAGCGCAAATCCATTCAGGGCGAACCAGACCTGCTGTTCAACCTGTTTTTTAATATCCTCGAAAACGCCGCGAAGTACTCAAGCCCAAAGCAGATAATTACGGTTTTGATTACCTGGAACGACTCCGACACCGTCATCGACATTATCGATGACGGTCCGGGAGTGCCGCCCGAAAAAAAGCACACCATCTTTGATCGTTTCAGCCGCGCTAATTCCAGCAGCAGCACGCCGGGCTTTGGTTTAGGACTGTCTATTTCTAAGAAAATTGCTGATTTGCACGGCTTTCAGTTGTCATTGGTTCCGGAAAGCGGTCGCGGTGCACATTTTCAGATCAGAATCCGACATTAATTTTTTTTAATCACCGGTTAATCTGTTCTTAACTTATCGCTGTTAACCTAATTTTAACAATAAAGACAATTACGTCTTTCAATTAAGGAGAATTTATGAAATTCACATCAATCATCGCCGTTTTAGCTTTCGCTGTTGCTGCTTCTGCTACTGAGCCAACTACAACTGCACCTGCTGGTCACACTGCTACGCCAGCTACTCCACCTGTAAAAATGGCTCAAGCTGATGCTAAAAAAGACGCGGCTCCTGCCGCTGCAGTTGTTGCTGATGCTGCTTCTGGCGATGCAACTAAAGCTCCAGCTAAAAAAGGTAAGAAAAAAACTGCTGCTAAGAAGTAATTAGTTAATAAGAATTTAGTTCTTAATGAATGGCAACTCTCGGGTTGCCATTTTTATTTTGGGTCTACACATTATTAATAGTGATCAAACCAAGTAAAAATATTCGTAACTGATCCCCTAAATTAAAATGCTACGGTTCTTTAAAACGGAATATTTTGAGAAAAATTCCGGAGCGGACTTACGTTTAAAAAGTAGAGGCCTTTTATGAGAAAACCGAATAATCGCCTTTAACTACAGTAAGTTGGACAAAAGTAAAAACTTTTTACACTGACTCATGTATCAACAGGCTCTCAGCCGCCCCATCGAGAGAATAGCCAATAATTCCAACTATTTAAAAATTGGCCCTACCGTTGCAAATGCTGGTTAAGGGCCTAACTAAAAATAATTTTAAAATAACCGGGGGGTTGATTTTATGAAGTATTCAATTGGGAAAATATTTTCTGTCTTAGCTTTAAGTTTAGCCATCAGCGGTTTCGGGGCAAAATCTGAAGCTCGGGTTCGAGATTCCGGAAGTGTTCAGTGCCTCCTCAGGTCAGCCACGCCGAACGCAGACGGATCCTATATTGTAGGGTATGAAATTTCTGGACTTCGAACCGGTCAACAGGCATTTTTAGGTTTAGTCGAACCGGTAAATTTACTCGGAGGGCTCGGGTATGAAGCATTCGTTCCTTCGCCTACTGCAAACTCAGCAATCCAGGTAGTTTTTATTCAGCAACCTGTCGCGCCCGGAAGTTATTTCCCGTGGGTTAATGTCAGTAATAGCAGATGGTCTAGTCAGGGTCAGTATGTCTGTGGAGACTTGTTGACGCTTCAATAGTTTGAAGGTGCCGGCGCGTGCACCTCTGGATTCAAGATCACGTCTTTGTTTTTTCGGTGTCTCATGCAGGCAGGAAATCTGCAGTGAATCTGGATCTTTATGTTTTGGACAATCTGGGGCTACTCAATATTAGGCCGAAATCCGCTATTAGCCTTGCGGATTTCGGAGGGCTTGGGTGAATTTAGGGGATCAGTTCCCTTCAACCCATAGGTACATTAATCTGTTACGGAAAAATAAAAAGTTTTAGATAAAAACAAACCAACGCAACGACTGTCGGTACAATTGCGGCTTTCAGTAATGCCAGCGCATTTAAGGATGAATCGGGAAATTTTGAGCTGAGAACACTATAGCCTGCCGGGTTCGGTGCGTTGGCCAATATCGTGAGGCCACCGCCACTCAGCGCGCCGGCAACCAAGGCCCACTTCGAAGGTTCACTTAAGGCTTCCACTTGTGAGCCTAAAAAAGTCAGCGCAGCATTGTCGGTAACCGCCGTCAGTGTGGCGGCTCCGAAAAACAGGGCCACGTCATTCATTTGCAGAATGAGCGGCTCTATCCACCACCGCTGAAAACTTCCGAAAACAATCAGGCCCGAAAGAAAAAATGCCACCATCAGGCTTTCCCTGAATTTCAATTCATCCTGATACGTTTTCGTAACTGTGACGAGGCCGGCGAAAATCAGGAACAAGCCGAAAAACACCTGCGAGTAATGCGCTGTCGCAACGATAGCGGCTAAGAAAACCAGGTGGCTGAAAGTCACCCATTTGGGCATTGGATACTGGTCGGGCTCGATTATCTGCAGCGTATTTTTGATTTTCTTTCTGAACATAAGTATAAAGACCAGCGTATTAATCGTCACAGTTAGAATTGCGGCTTCGCCCAATTTTGAAAAAACATCGATCAGAGACCAGTTCCACGTGCGGGCCACGATCAGAATCGGAGGCGCCGCAAAATGGGTGAGCGCTCCGCCAACTGAAATATTCACAAACAAAAGGGCCAACAGTGCATAAAGTAAACTTGCGTCTATTTTATTTTTATCGATCATCCGGTGAAGCAACAGTGCTGTAATGGTTATGGCTGCAGGTTCCGTAATCAAAGAACCCAGCAACGGACCAATGGTCAGCAACGCAAAAAGCTGAAGGTAAATGTAGTCGAAACGAAAAATTTTTGAAAGCGCCCGGCTGACAGCCAAAATCGATTTCCGGGCAAGCGTAACCACTGGTCGCGTCGATGCCACAATCATGATACAGAAAATAAAAAGTGGTTCGGTCAGCTGCAACGACTGCTGGTAGCGGATAACCGGCGCAATACCATCAAAAAGTGCCCACACCGCCAGAAATACAAAGGCCCAGAACCCAAATACAACTTCAACTTCGGAGAGCAAATGCAAAAGGGCCTCGCCGGCGGTACCCTTTTCGAATTTTTTAGCTAATTTTGCAAAATAGGAAACCAGAAATGTATGCACGAGCGCAAACGCAAAAAAGACTGTTCCGATGAATTCAATCTTCATTTAATTTCTATTCGTCATCGAGTTCGTCATCACCCACGACACCCAGATTGTATTTTTCAATTCGGTAGCGCATTGATCTGAAAGAAATGTGCAGCAATTTTGCCGCTTTCTTTTTTACGCCGCCGGCGGTATGTATGGCTTTAATCAAAAGTTCCTTTTCAATCTGGCCGATGACTTTATCGAGTTCAAGGCCAGTATCGCCCATTTCAATTTCGTTGCTGGAGGCCATTTTTCGGCCGGACGATGTATTGACGATCGGGGGCAGTGATTCCGGCAAAATTGTCGAACCGGCCTCAAGCGCCACCGTACGTTCGATCATGTTTTCAAGTTCACGGACGTTACCCGGATAGTTGTAATTTTTCAGGATGTCCATGGCCTCGGTTGAAATGCCGGCGATGTTTTTGTTCAGCTTGTCGTTGTATTTTTTCAGAAAATGATTCGCAAGAATTGCGATATCTTCAAGACGCTCGCGCAGTGCCGGTGTTCTGATTCCGATGACATTTAACCGGTAAAATAAATCCTGCCGGAAGGTGCCTTTAGCCACCATGTCTTCTAAGTTCCGGTTGGTGGCCGCGATAATCCGAACTTCAATTTTAAGATCTTCAGTTGCGCCGACCCTTCTGATTACGCGCTCCTGAATGGCCCGCAGCAGTTTAACCTGAATCGAAACCGGTAACTCGCCGACTTCATCCAGAAAAAGCGTACCGCCATCTGCAACTTCAAACAGCCCGACTTTGTCTAGGATGGCGCCGGTAAACGAACCTTTTTTATGACCGAACATTTCAGACTCCATCAGATTTTCAGGAATCGCCCCGCAGTTGATCGTAACAAATGGTTTGTCTTTTAACGGTCCGTTATAATGGATGGCTTTCGCGACGACTTCTTTACCGGTTCCGGACTCACCCGTGATCATAACATTCGTCGGTGCCTGCGAAACTCTTCTGACGAGGTCGAAAACCGCGTGCATCGGTGGCGAGTTACCGATCATATTCTGAAAGGAGTATTCCTTCACCAGTTCTTTTTTAAGAACGCGAACTTCGGTTTCAAGATTTTTTGAGCGCAGGGCATTTGCGATATTCAGACGGACTTCGTCGATTTTAAAAGGCTTGGTCACGTAATCGTAAGCCCCCATTTTCATGGCGTCGACTGCCGTTTCGGTTGTGCCGAAAGCGGTGATCATCATGAAGACGATATCGGGGTAGTTTTCCCGGACAAACTTAAGAAGTTCGATTCCGGTGACATTCGGCATCTGCATGTCTGAAATAATCATGTCGAATGATTTTTTCGCCAGAATTTCCTTGGCCCGTAATCCATCTTCGGCAGTTGTTACCTCGTAGTTTTCTTTTTTTAACATTATCTCTAAAAACTCGCGAATCGACTCTTCATCATCCACTACTAAAATTCTTGATTTCATGCCTGCTCCCGGTGATTTGAACCCTTAAATAAGGGAAATTTAATTATAAATTCTGTACCGACATTAATCGTGCTCTTGACGTCGATCTCGCCTCTGTGCAATTCAAGGATTTTATGCGTTACCGCCAGCCCCAGACCTGTGCCCTTCGGTTTTGTTGTATGAAATGGTTCGAACATCTTTTTGCGGTTTTCTTCAGACATTCCCAAGCCCGTATCTTTAATATTGAGGGTTGCGAAGATTTCACCGGCAGTCAGCCGGATTATGATTTTCGGTGCCGGTGAATTTTTCAGCGCTTGAATGGCATTCAGTAAAATATTGAGTAGCGCCTGTTTCAGTTTTTCGGAAATGCCCAGAATCGGTGCCGATTTAAGTTCAATCTGCCATTCAAAACCCGGTGGCAGGTCTGGATGCGCTTTTAAGGACGACACAACGTCTTCTATCACCTTGGCCAGATTTACTGCTGAATCCGGCACTGATGTGGGTTTTGCATAATCAAGAAATTCGGTAATGAGCAAATTTAACCGGTCGATTTCACGCAACACAATATTCATGAGTTTCTTTTGAGTGGGATCGGTTGAGTCCTGTGAGAGCATCTGAATACTGCCGCTGATTCCGGCCAAAGGGTTACGGATTTCATGTGCGATGCCCGCAGCCAGCGTGCCGACGGCCGCCAGTTTTTCATTTTGCTTCATCTGTGTTTCGAGCAAGCGCAGTTCGGTGACATCTTTTATAAGATAAAGATGAAGATTTTCTTCGATTTCTTCGTCAAAATACTTGGATTCATCAAAATTATAAATCCGGCTTTCAAAAACCAGATCGCTGGCTGTGCCTGATTTTCGATGGCTGTAGTTGGATATAAGTTCACCGAGTTTGGAGGTTGTCAGCTTCAGCTTTTCGGCAATGTAAGAGTTCTGCAACGCAAATTCATTGTTACTTTGCATAACTGCCAGACCGAAGGGCAATTTTTCAATGAGGCTTTTTGAAAACTCTTCCTGTGTGCGCCATTTTTTCCGGGTTTGGGTCAGATCGGTCTGTAACGTAAAAAATTCGGCGCGCAATTGCCGCGAAATTATGATGACCGATAGGTAAGATAAATTAAATAATGTCAGCGAAAGCAGGCTCTGGATCGAACCCGACTGATGCGCCGAAAGGTTTATGATCGATGCGCCGACCGATGAAATAAAACCCAGCATCGATAATTCAAAAAAATCGAGATCAAAACTTGATACAAAAAGCAGAAACAGCTGCAGCACCAGAATAAAACTCGACAAATAAGGAAAGTAGCGCATGAACGCAATCAGCATCAGAAAGTCGAATAAATAAGAAAACAGGCCGCTTTTAAGCGTTTGATCTTTTTCGAACCTGAACTGATCGATCAGATGATTGGCAAAAAGGCCGCCGAATGCCAGATAGAAAATAATAATGAAGTCGAGCTGCAGAAAAGGCTTCTGCAGCAAAATAAGAATCTGAAAAAGTGCAAAGTAAACAAATAGCGTAACCAGCCGGATAATTCGCCGCGACTGCGCGTTTTCAAAAAAATTAAAGCCGGCAGCTTTGTCAGCCAATTGTGTCTCCGAGACCGAAGATCGGAAGATACATCGCAACCAGAATGACTGCAATCGCGCCGCCGAGGCCCACCATCATGATCGGTTCGATGAGAGAGGTCATCGCTCCGATTGAAGCCTCAACTTCTTCTTCATAAAAGTCTGCGATTTTTCCAAGCATGGTGTCGATAGTACCGGATTGCTCTCCGATACCGACCATCTGGGCCACCATGATCGGAATATCCGGCTGCTTTGAAAGCGGCACGTGAAACGGCTTACCATTGGTTACCGAATCTTTGCAATCGGACAGCGCTTTTTCGATGACATAATTTCCTGCGGTTTTTGATGCGATATCAATGGCTTCAATCAAACCGATACCGGAAGAAAGCAAAGTTGAAAGTGTTCGGGTCATTCTGGCAACGCCCGATTTTTGAACCACTTCACCGATCACCGGTGCGCGCATCATGGCGATATCAAGATTTTTCTTTCCTTCAGGTGTGTTGATATAGTACGTGATCGCACCGAAAATTCCGGCGCCTGTGGCGATGAACAAATACCACCTCGTCCGCAATAATAATGAAAGATCCACCACGGCCTGAGTCAGCCCAGGAAGGGGTTTACCCGAACCGGCATAAAACTCCTGAAACTTCGGAATAATAAAAACGATAATACCGGTGATAACGAGAAACGCCACACAGCAGATCACCATCGGCATCACCAGCGCACCTTTAACCTGCCCTTTAATCCGTTCATTTTTTTCGATGTACGTCGAAAGCCGCAACAGAATGACATCGATAATACCGGCTTCTTCGCCGGCCTGAATCATATTGCAATAAAGGCGGTCAAAAACCTGATCATGAATAATCATCGAATCAGAAAGGCGCTTACCCACATCGATGGATTCGCGGATGGTGATTAATGTATCTTTAAGCAGCTTACTCATCTGACCTTCCGACAGAATTTTAAGGGATTCCGCAATCGGAATACCTGAATTGATCAACGTTGCAAACTGGCGAGTAAAAATTTTCAGTTCTTTCGAGGCAACTTTCGGCGCGAACATTTTCTTGATGGCTTTTTCAATGTCGCCTTCGAGGTCGGATTCTGCTCCAATGATCGCAAACTTTACCGGGATCAGTTGCTTCGCGCGAAGCTTGATTTTAGCATCCGCTTCATCTTTGGCTTCGATCCTGCCCCGCACGAGATTTCCATTAATAGTTCTGGCCTGGTAAGAATATTTTGCCACCTTAAAGACCCATTTTCTTCAATGTTGTATCGAGCAGTTCAGGATTATCTGAAGCTTCAAATGCGGATTGAACATCGATTTTTCTGCGGATCAGTTTCTGGATTATGGCCTGATTCAACGAATGATAAGAGTCTTTGAATTCGGCGGCCAGATTCAGCTGCGCGATTGCATTTTTACTCAGGGCTTCGTGCAAAATCGCCTTCTGATTTTCTTTGATGATAAGAATTTCGCTACAGGGATAATAACTTTCCCCGACAAGCTTCTGCAGGATTACACCGTTCAGAATATTAAACAGCCGCTGACTGCTGCTCTGATCGAGTTCAGAAGTAATCTTACTGAGAATTGTTTTTATCGAATTCGAACTTAGCGTGACCATCACACATTGGCCGCTTTCGGCAACTTCGATCCATTTTTTCCAGTTCTTGACTGAATTGGCGTCTACAACTATCCGCTCGATGCCTTCGTAAATGAGGTGATTAAAATCAAAATCAATTGTATCTGCACCGAGCTGAATGACCGAATCAATCTGCGGCCAGTTCTGATTCTGCTGCGAGGTGTGAACCCCGACAAGCGACAGTTTGTTTTTCTGGTCATTAAAGATAATTTCTCTGAGCAGTGCCGACTTCCCTTGGCGGCGTTCGCCGGCCACGATAAAAAGGCCTTTGTCTTTTTTTACGGTTTCCCAGAATAGCGGATTATCAATCTGCGAAAGAGTTTCTTCCTGCGCTTTGACCAGGCTCAGATGTGCGCGGAAACAGTCTTTGCGTTCGATGAAAGTAAATTTCCAGCTGTGTTTATTTGATTCATATAACCCGCCCACAAAGCCCTTGGTTTCCAGCTGAACTTTTTCGTTACCGATCAGGCAAAGATCTTTGAGGTCTTCCCACTCGCTGACCGTCAGAGGTTCGCCTTTGACTTCGTTCCAGTCTTGGCCCGATTTAGAAAGTACTTTATCACCGAGGATAAACGAAACTTCGTGGCCGTTTTTAAAAATCGTCTGATCGAGCAGAATTTCAATCACAACGTATCCTTAACTGAAGCATTGAGCACTTCTTCAATGGTGGTTAGCCCCCTGGCCAATTTAAGCAAGGCACTTCGGCGTAGGGTTTTAAGCCCGGCGGCACGGCAGATGTTTCGGAGTTCAACAGAGCTGGCTTTGTTGAGAATTGCATCTTTCACATTTTCGTTGATCGGCATGAGCTCGTAGATTGCAAGCCGGCCTTTAATTCCCGTGTTATTGCAGGCATTACAGCCTTTACCTTTGCATAACTGGTAATTTGAAATATCGGCCTCATCTACGCCGATGGCAATCAATGCCGAATCCGGAACCTTGATAATTTCTTTGCACGATTCACAGTTTTTTCCGACGAGTCGCTGTGCCACCACAAGATTCAGCGTTGAAGTGATCAGGTAGGAGGGAACTCCCATTTCGGTCAAACGGGTAACCGTTGTCGGAGCATCGTTCGTATGCAAGGTGCTTACGACCATATGACCGGTTGAAGCCGCTTTGAAGGCAATTTCTGCGGTTTCGAGATCTCGGATCTCACCCACCATGATAACGTCGGGATCTTGGCGGAGAAAGGCCCGCAGTGCCGTCGAGAAGTTCAGTTCGATTTCAGGGTTCATCTGCACCTGATTGATACCTTCAAGATTGAACTCGATCGGATCTTCGGCCGTGCTGATGTTAACATCAACTTTATTCAGTTCGGACAATGCCGAATAAATCGTGGTGGTTTTACCCGAACCGGTAGGGCCTGTAATCAAGACCATACCCTGGGGCTGATTAATCATATCTTTGAACAATTTCAGATCGTCATCTTCGAAACCAAGCTTGGTCATGTCGAGCTGTAAATTGGATTTATCCAAAAGACGCATTACGATTTTTTCGCCCCACATGGTCGGCACGGAGCTTACACGAAAATCCATTTCGCGACTCTCTCGGTTCAGAATAATTTTTAGACGTCCATCCTGCGGTTTTCGTTTTTCAGCGATATCCATTCTTGAAATAATCTTGATCCGCGAGCTGATCGCCGGACCGGACGAGGCCGGCGGTGAAGCGGCTTCAATTAAATTTCCGTCGATCCGGAACCGCACACGGTATCTTTTTTCGTAAATTTCAAAATGAATATCCGAAGCCCGCCGCCGGATCGACTCGAGCAGAATTCCATTCACGAACTTGACCACCGGCGCATCATCAGCAGAATTTCCGCCCACTTCAACCGTGGTGTTTTTTGTCAGAACGTTTATTTCATTTTCGGCCTCGTCGGCCTTTGAAACGAGATCATTGGTTGAAAGTGAATAGTATTTTGAAATGGCCTGCATGATCGTCGACTCTGTTGCGACAACCGGCTGCACTTTACATTTGGTTAAATAGCGTAAATCATCCCGAACCTGAAGATTGCTCGGGTCTGCAAAAGCCACAACCAATGTGGTACCGGCTTTTGAAAGCGGAATAATGCAGTGTTTTTCACAGAAATCGCGAGTGACCATCGTGGTAATCGTCGAATCAATTTCGAATTGTGAAACATCAACACCAGGCAGAACAAATTGTTTCTCGAGGGCGCGCAAGATCTGGGTATCTTTAAGCATTCCCATCGCAACGAGGGTTGGCCCTAACCGGTTCTTGGTCCGTTGAATTTCGGTCAATGCAGACTGCAATTGATCGGGCCGCAACATACCCTGCTTAACTAAAATTTCGGCCAGCTTACTCGGTAGCATGAGTTTATTTTAGTTAGTGTGACGTTTTTTGTAACTAGACTTAGGGTGAGATTTTCAATAATTCTTTAAGGTAATCATATTTATGCTCGAGGACCTCAACTTCATCAATTACGAATATCTCGGCTTTCCTTGCCTCTTCAACCAGACTGGCTTCATTAATTGAATTGCAATCTATGAAAACGGCACCCTCGGAAAGGTAATTAAAATAAATCAGAAGTTCGTAAGCAAATGCATTTTTCTCTTTAGGAAAGTTGGAAATCATCAAGAAGGCATTCTGTTCTGCCGAAGTGATGTCTTCGATGGCAACGATTTTCATATTCAGATTGAAAAATAAACTGTTTATCCCGACTTCTAGATCTTTTAGTTCGGATCGGTCGGCATTGATCGGCGCTACGATAATTTCAATAAAGCCACTCAGCGCCAATTTGGTAACCACACTGAAAATAAATTGATAGTCGCCGATAACAATAACCGGAAGCTGCGAATTAACCCGATCGATATTTTTCTTGATAATCCGGATAAGAGTATCCGCCAGAATATTGTAGGGTTTATAAAAATTATTCTTAAAAATCAGACAATCGGCCGATCGGATATGATTGGTTTTCCATTCAACCGCCGGCAGAAACTCGCGGAATTCGGGGTAGCTGTCAGCATCAAGTTCGATCACATCAAATTTTTTTTTCAGCAGTTCGCTAGCTGACTGCTCAACTTCCGGCTGAATTTCAAAACTTTCAAGCGCCACTGATTTTTTTAATTTCGGTATCTTGTTATCTTTTTTAAGATTGTATAATTTATATTTCATATGAATTTAAAATATTCGCTGGCTGATTTGATATCATTGGCAATCTGATGTTTGAGTGCCTCGAGTGAATTAAATTTAATCTCGTCTCTCTGAAATTTAATAAGTTCAATTTTAAGATGCTCGCCGTAAATATCCTGATCGAAATCAAAAATGTGGGTTTCAACCCGTAAATAGGAATCCGAATTTTCGAAGGTCGGATTATAACCGATGTTACTGATGGAAGGATATTTTTTGTCGCCGAGGTAAGCCCACGTAAAATAAACGCCTTTGCGCGGAACAAATTCGATTTCGGGGCTGATATTCGCAGTGGGTGTGCCGAGAATGCGGCCTCTTTTGTAACCGACGCGAACCGGGCCCCGCAGATAATAAGGCCGGCCCAGAAATTCCTGGGCCTTGGCAAGCTCCCCGTGCTCAAGAAAGTTTCGGATCTGGGAAGATGAAACAATCTGGCCGTTCAATTCGTAGGGCTCCACCACCGTAAGACCGATCTGTTTTTTTGCGCAGTAATCATTTAGAAATTCGATGTTGCCTTCGCGGGCTTTACCGAAACTGAAGTCATAGCCCACAACCAGATGAACCGGATTAAATATTTTTTCAACGTAGCTGGTTAGAAACTGCTCGGCACTCATTAATGAAAAGTCTTTACTGAATTTTTCTTCAACCAGGTAAGAAACACCCAACGTTGAAATCATTTCGAATTGGTCTTTATAATCGAATAACCGGTGGTGGGGTTCATTCGGTTTCAGAATCGTGCGCGGGTGCGGGCGAAAGGTACACGCAATCGAGACTGTATTATTTTCCCGGGCTTTTTCGACAAGTATACTTAAGAGCTTTTGATGACCGAGATGAACTCCGTCGAAACTCCCTATAGTCAATACTGAGGATTTAAAGTGGGGTAATGCCTGTTCCTGTGAGCGTATCCATTCCATGCCGCATTTTACCTATTAACCACTTGAAATAACGACAGAAATTCGCTATTTTTGCATCGCGTGAAAAAATCTCTTTCAAGAATCTCAGTTTGGATGCGTTGGATATACCAAAAGCGCGGATTTTTGCTAAGAGCCCTGATCTGTTGGATATTTTCGATATTCTTCCTGAAATTCGACGAAAGCGGCAACTACGACATTCGTTTTCAGCTTCGTGGGCAACAGAAGGTTTCACAAAATATCGTTTTGATCACACTGAAAAACTCAGAGTATTCAAAGATGTATGACCTCAAAACAAGCAGCCTGATCAACACCAATGAACTTTCCGACCTCAGCGACAGCTTCTATTGGGACCGCAACCTATGGCGCGAGCTCCTCACCAAAGTTCTGGAGCAAAACCCGACAAAAGTGGGCGTTACCCTTTATTTCGGTGATAATATCGGTCAGGTCCGACTTACAAACCAGGAATCCGCCAGTTTTAAGGATCCGCGGGTTATTTGGTCGGCCAATTCGGGGTTGCCTGAAAGGCTTTCGCTTCCGATAGCAACGAAAGCCGATAAGTCAAACATCGCCCATATCGACACCATGAAGGATGATGACGGAATTGTCAGACGCCTGATTCTAACACCGGATACAATTCCGAATATGGCCGAAAGACTCAGCGGCGGAATTCCGAAGTAC
>JANPPN010000161.1:0-2099 GCA_031428535.1 Bdellovibrio sp.
CTTTCCAAACTTTTTGATGGCTGTATGAATGGCCGCACGATGTATGTTATCCCGTTCTGCATGGGGCCTTTGGGCTCACCGATTTCTAAAATCGGGGTTGAAATTACCGACTCGCCCTACGTGGTCGTAAATATGAAAATCATGACCCGCATGGGAAGTCGTGCGCTTGAAGTGCTCGGGGAATCTGAAGAGTTTGTAAAATGTGTGCACTCCGTAGGTCACCCGCTGAAAGTCGGTGAAAAAGATGTAACGTGGCCATGTAATTCTGAAAATAAATATATCGTGCATTACCCGGAAGAAAAATCGATCTGGTCTTTCGGCAGCGGGTACGGCGGCAATGCGCTCCTTGGAAAAAAATGTTTTGCACTGCGAATTGCTTCGACCTTGGGCCGCGATGAAGCGTGGCTTGCAGAGCATATGTTGATCCTCGGGGTGGAATCGCCGGATCAGGAAAAAAAATATGTGGCAGCGGCATTTCCGAGCGCTTGCGGAAAAACAAATTTTGCAATGTTGATTCCGCCAAACGAGCTGAACAACTGGAAAGTAACAACCGTCGGAGATGACATTGCCTGGATCAAGCCCGATCTGAACGGGCAGTTGCGGGCAATTAATCCTGAAGCCGGCTATTTCGGCGTGGCACCAGGTACGAGTTTTAAAACCAATCCGAACGCGATGCTGACAATTGCGAAGAATACGATTTTTACCAACGTTGCGCTCACTGAAGACGGAGATGTCTGGTGGGAAGGCATGACCGAACAGCCGCCCGAAAAACTGACCGACTGGCAGGGGCGCGAGTGGGCACCGGGTTGTGGTCGAACGGCGGCGCATGCCAACGCCCGATTTACTGTTGCAGCCACGCAGTGCCCATCAGCCGATGCCAGGATGGAAGACCCCGCGGGTGTTCCGATTTCTGCATTTATTTTCGGTGGCAGACGTGCGGATACCGTGCCACTGGTGTTTCAGACAAAAGACTGGGCGAGCGGCGTGTACTACGCTGCAACTGTGGGCTCTGAAACCACAGCGGCGGCAACCGGTGCAATCGGGGTTGTCAGACGCGATCCAATGGCCATGCTGCCTTTCTGCGGTTACAACATCGGCGATTATTTCAAACACTGGCTGAAAATGCCGAACCGAACCGCCAAAAGCCCCGAAATTTTCATCGTCAACTGGTTCCGTAAGGGTACAGATGGCAAATTTATGTGGCCGGGCTACGGCCAGAATATGCGGGTACTGAAATGGGTGTTCGGACGCGTGGATGGCACGGCCAACGCCACAGATACTCTGCTGGGCTACATGCCCGAATACAGCGACATCGACTGGAACGGCTTGGATTTTACTAAAGATCAATTTAACAATGTGATGAGTATTGATTCTGAAAAGTGGAAATTTGAAATGCAGTCGCACAAGAAATTTTTCTTAACTTTGGAGCGTTCATTACCGAATGAGTTTCTGCGGATGCAGGAAAATAATTACTCGAAATTACTGAGGGCTCCGGAACTGCACGCTTAGTGCATGTCTTCTTTTTTCTTTTTTGTGTTTAATGTATCGTTCGGATTATTGGTCGGTACCCTGAAGATTTTTGGCTTTGAGGTGTCGATCTCTTCGTCGTCAGGAATATCCAGCGCCTCGAGTTCGTCTTTGGTTTCGATTAATAATTTACTTTCGTCTTCGACGCCCAGAAGTTTATTGGCGGCGGCTTCCAGTTCGGTGTTGGTGCTGGAATACTGAAGCCAGAGCTGTAGGCCTTCAAAGGGATATTCCTGCCAGACAAAAGGCATTTCGTGTTCTTCTTCTTTTTCAAAAAAATCGACCATTAAACTTGCAATGGCATCCACGGCAATCGTGATTTTCTGAACGGTGTCTTGGTTTTCGGCAGAATGATCAACAGAAACTTCAAAATTCTGGAATCGCAGCTCACCTTTGGAGTTTATGCCAATACGCATCAAAACCTCCGTTGGATAGATCCGGCCTTCAACTTTCAGGGTTTTACCAGTGAGATGTGCGCTGAAACTTTCTTCAAAAACAGTTTTGATCTGTTTAGCCAACTCGGCCGGGATCGCCGTCCATTTTTTCGATTCTTTTTTTCGCGGATTCATTCT
>JANPPN010000162.1:0-15594 GCA_031428535.1 Bdellovibrio sp.
GTACATGTTGCCGGAAACGAATTCTCGTAAGCAATATGCGCTGACTGTTCGGGCATTGTCAGAATGATTGTGACTTCTTCGTCTTGTTTTTCTAAAACCACGCCGGTTTTTTTGCCGATCAAATAAATTTTATTGAGCGAATGATTCCAGTTCATTTTATCGACCACCGGGCAAGGTTCACCGGCATTATTTTTTACCAGACCATAAATTTCAAAGGTGTTATCGGGACCGATCGGAATGTCGGCTATCACAATTTCACTTCCGGACGGTACCGCGCCGACAGAAATTCCCCGTTCAACGTCGCACGAATTACGAGTTGTCGTTATTTTCGGACTCTTCACATTGACGGCAAAACAAAGTGTATTGTAATCGATCACTGAAAGAGCGGAGACTTTTAGCGAACTGGCAAATTGGGCTTTGTTCGGGAACACGACGACAACTTGCGACGCGCCTGACGGTGCCTCGGCACGGCAGCCCGCAATGGCAAATGCCAATGTAAAACTTATCAGAAATGAAAATCGGGTGGTAGTTTTCATATGTCTGAATACTATCGGAAATAATTGCCATTTCCTTTAGCGAGGTATATCAATTTGGGAAACAACGCTCAGTATGAGACTAGGCGTCCAATTCTGGTTCGTTGGATTTTAGGCCTTTTTTCTTCATTTTTTCAACCAGCGTCGTGCGGTTCAGGCGCAGCAAAAGGGCCGCCTGATTTTTATTCCAACCGGTTTTTTCCAGCGCCTTCAGAATCAGCGCATTTTCAAACTGATCAACCGCCGTATTGAAATCCAGACCGTTATCCGGAATATCCACTGAACCGGTTTCGGCAAAACTTGCCGCAGTCGAACGGTATTTGTGCGGAAGATCACTCACCTCGACCGAACCAAAGCCTTTAAGTATGCTGAGTCGTTCGATTAAGTTTTCAAGTTCGCGAATATTACCCGGCCAGCCGTAACCCACAAGGCACTTCATCGCATCCTGTGAAAAGCCGGTTAGGGTTTTGGATTTGTTTTTATTAAACTGAATCATAAAGTGATTGAGCAGGATCGGAATGTCGGTTTTTCGTTCACGTAAAGCCGGAATAATAATCGGAATAACATTCAGTCGGTAGTAAAGATCCTCGCGGAACCGGCCGTCGCGGACGGCCTTGTCGAGGTCGATGTTTGTTGCGGCAATCACTCTGACATTCACGTGCACCGATTTTGTGGAGCCGACCGGTTCAAAAGTTCTTTCCTGAAGCGCTCTTAAAATTTTAACCTGAAGACTGGGGTCAAGATCGCCGATTTCATCCAGAAAAAGTGTGCCTTCGTCAGCCATTTCAAAACGACCGATGCGGTTCGAGATTGCGCCCGTAAAGGCGCCCTTCATGTGCCCAAAGAGTTCACTTTCCAGCAACTCTGCCGGAATGGCGCCGCAGTTGATTGCAACAAACGGATTTTTTGCACGATTTGAATTGTAGTGAATCGCTCGCGCAATAAGTTCCTTACCGGTTCCGGATTCGCCCATCACTAAAACGGTGGAGTCCGAGTCGGCTACGCGCTCTACAAGCGAAAGACAGCTTCTGATGCCTTCGCTCTCGCCGATAATCTGATTGAACTGATAGCGAGTGCCGAGTTCGTTGCGCAGCTGCTTATTTTCCTGCTCTAAATTTTTGTGCGTCAGTGCTTTATCTAAGAGACTCATAAGTTCTTCAACATTAAAAGGCTTCGTCAGAAAGTGATAAGCACCTTTTTGGGTGGCCTGAACAGCGGTATCGATGGAAGCAAAGCCGGTTAATACGATAACCTGCGTATTCGGCGAGATACCCTTGATTTCAGAAATTAAATCCAGACCATTTCCATCCGGTAAATTCATATCTATAATTGCGATGTCGAAGGGTTTTTCTGGGGTCATGAATGTACGGGCTTCGTCGAGGCGCTGCGCCGTTACGACCTGATAGCCTTTGCGGTCAAGTAATCTGAAAAGAGCGGTTCTAAGTGTAGACTCATCATCCAATATCAATACGCGGGTAGGCTTCACTGAACCGTCCTTCCATGGCAAGTTCTCTAACGTGGGTGCTTCTTAATTTAGAGTAATCTAAGTTTTGACGGAGGTGTCAAAAAATCTGCATGGTATAGACTATTTCAGGACTTTCGAGGGTTAATTTATTAACGTGGCAATTTGATCAGAAGCTGCAGCCACTGTGGCTGAGGTTCGGATATAACAAGCTGGAATCCTTGATCTAAAATGCTTTTTTCCAGGGTAATGAGTGTGAGGTCATTTGAATTCAACTTAAGGTCGTGGGGACCTAAGTTGGATGAAAAGCTTAAATACGAACTGATTTGGTCTTGGGAAATTTTGACCTCGACCAGACCACTAAAGTTTGATTTGTTTTGGCGTTTCAGCTTTAACTTGTGCAAATAGAATTGAAAAACCAGATGCAGGGTATTTCTGAAATGCAGCACAGATATGGCGTGCAGAACCGACTGTTCGGAATGCTGAAACGAAACGATCAGGTGTTCTTTTTTCAACTGCATCTGCAGTAGATCCAGATTTTTTTGAAAAATTTCATTCAGTTCATTACTCTCAGGCCTGATTTGTTCTTCTTTGCGCGAAAACAGCAACAGGTCTTCGATGTGTTTTTTCATGCGATTGGCTGTATCGGTAAGAACCTGAACATCGGCCAGAAAAGGATGTGCCGGGGGCAATTCCATTTTCATAATCTGCAGATAGGAAAGAATTCCGCCCAAAGGATTATTAAGTTCGTGCGCGATCGAACTCGAGATCAAACCCAGCTCTGAAAGCCGGGCGGTTTGTTGAAATTTACTCTCTAACGCCTTTTGTTCGGAGATATCTTCATAGAAATGAATCCAGTAGTTCTTATCACTATCAATTGAATTATTGAATTTGTTGGATTGAACTCCATAAGTTTTAACGTCCTGCTGAACCTGAAATTTAGAGCCCAGTTGGCAGCCGCTGCAGGGTTTACGGCGGCCAAAAAGCAGTTCGTAGCACTTCAGGTTATCTTTGGAAGCATCGGCCTTCTGCTCGGCCGCCAGATTAGCCTGATAAATCTGATAGTCATTATCAATGATGATGATCGGGTGCGGAGACGAGTGAAAAGCCAGATCAAAGAGCCGTTCATTCTGTTGCAGAAGCAGCAGATTATTATAGCGGTTCAGATTAATATGCAGAGCTTCGGTGAGTTTGCCGAAAAAATTCAGATCCTGTTTTTTAAATGCGCGCCGGTCGCCCTTAAAAAAGCAAATGTGATACTCTTCATTGTTTATTATCAGCGGGCTGCGGTGCAAACTTGAATCAAATTTTGACTTGAGTTCGATTTCAAATTTTTCCGCGTCTGCGGCCCGGATAATCTTTAGCCAGGTTACAAGGCCGAAACCAACAAGCAGATCGTTAAGAATATTTTCAGCTTCACTGAGGCTTTTGACCTCGGTGGTTACAAACAGTGACTTTCTGAGAATTTCCACACGGTTGTTGATTTCGAAAATTTGTTTACGGCTTTCGATCAGATTACGGGACTTCTCGGAAAGTTTGGTTTCGAGCTCGGTTTTGAGAATTTCGTACTGTTGGTTCAGCTCAGTTGAAAGGCTCAAGTAAGTTTCATCCTGTTCGTTCTGGATGAGCTGTTGCCATTGTTTATACAGAAACTCAGGGCTGATTTCATTTGCATAAAGAAAGAAATCACACCTAAGGGCCGCAAGAACCGCCGGGTCAAATTTACGGTCTTCACTCAACAGGAATATTATTTTCTCGAATTGCTTTGGGTTTTTCTGCGTGAGCGCCCGTAGCTCATCGGCTTTGAAACCAAGTAAGCCATCACAGATCAGAATATCCACATCATAGGTGTTACTAAGCAGATCTTTCGGTGTGAGCAGCAGAGGCTCGTGTTCAGCAAACCGGTCGGCCAGCAGATTCTGTTCGGTCAGTAAAGCAAGTTTAGCCCGGATTACAGCTGACATGTGCTGATGAGTTCGCGATGATGTTTAATATGAAAATGCGGTTTGCGCGGCAAACTTGAGATTTCTCCGCGGTTTTCGCCATATTCGAAATAGCACGCCAGCGCCTGAATTTCGATGGCATCCTTAATTTCAGAAGAAATAGAGTTGCCAATACACAACAACTGATCAGGTTCAATTTTCTGCAAAGCGATGATTTCACGGAATGCGTCTTTTTTTCGTTTTTTCAAGAGGCTGTTAACAACATAGATTTTCAGAAAATCGGATTCGAGTCCGAGAGATTTAATTTTGTTTAGCTGGGCGCTTTCGGTGCCGGCAGTTACCAGATAGAGCTGGTAACGCGATTTCAGGTAATCGATATTTTCGCGCGCACCCTCGAGCATCGGTAAGTGAGGCGGAATCAAAGGCTCATAAAAAAGCCGGATTGTTTCAGGAACCACTCTTTTAGTATTTTCGTCGCCGTATTCGTAAGCCAGTTTTTCAAAGGCATCCCGGTGGGAAATGGTTTTTATAAGTTCAATCCTCTGTACTTCGCATTCAGCAAGGGTAAGCCTCAAACCATTGTTGATAAGATAAACAAACGCATCTTGGGTTGCTCTCGGGGCCAATAGTCCCGAAGTGTCCAGAAGTGTGTCGTCTAAATCGATTGCAATAGCCTTTATCATACTCTGACAGTGTGCAACCAAAGTCACAGTTTGACCAATCAAAAGTTATCCGGAATTAAAAGAAAAAAGTAACTGACGAATAGCATTGAGTTGTTTAGTATTAGAGCATGGAATTTACAGCAATTATATTAGCAGGCGGGCAAGGCACACGTATGAAAAGTCCGTTGCCGAAAGTACTACATCCGGTCGCGGGCCAACCGATGATTTCAAGAGTTATTCAAACCTGCCGTTCGGCCGGTGCAACAGAAATCCGGGTTGTTGTCGGGCATGGTCAAGCCTTGGTAAAATCCGTTTTGCAGCCACTCAATGTTCATACGTTTCTTCAGGAAAAGCAGCTTGGCACAGCCAATGCAGTTCTTTCTGCACAGCTTGATTCAATTGAATCCGATGTGCTGATTATGAACGGAGACCACCCCTTGATTTCAGATCAGGATTTGAAAAATTTTATTTCAGACTTTAAAGAACAACAACTTGATCTGGCGGTTATTTCAGTCGAACTTGATAACCCGGCTGATTTCGGACGAATCGTAAGAAACGGCAAGAATTTAATGTCGATAGTCGAAGCCAAAGATGCTTCCGCCAACACACTTAAGATAAAAGAAGTAAACACCGGGATCTATATCGCTAAAGGCGAAGTGCTCAAAAAATATATTCCACTTATAAAAAATAATAATTCGAAACAGGAATTTTACCTGACCGACCTGATTGATCTGGCGATAAAAGATAAACTCAAAGTACAGACGGTTTTGTCTGGTAACGCGAACGTCGCTCACGGGGTGAATAATCAGGCCGAACTTGCTGAGGCCACCAAAAAAGTTTTTCAGAATAAAAATAACAAATTAATGGAAGCCGGCGTGGTTTTTATCGACCCGGCAACTGCCTACATTGAAGAAACTGTTCTTATCGGCGCAGGCTCGGTTATTTATCCGAACACCTTCATCCGCGGAAAAACCGCCATCGGTGCATTTTCGGTTATTGAGCCCAACTGTTTTATTTCGGATTCGATTGTCGGCGACAGTGTGCACATGAAGGCCGGTTGTTACATTGAAGGTGTTATTATTAAGAATAAAGCAAGCGTGGGGCCTTATGCCCGTCTTCGGCCCGAAACCGTCATCGGCGAAGAGGCCCACGTGGGTAATTTTGTCGAAATGAAAAAAGTAAAATTCGGCAACAAATCCAAAGCCGGACATTTAACTTATCTCGGCGATGCCACAATTGGTGAGGATGTTAACATCGGTTGTGGTACCATCACCTGTAACTACGCGGCAGATAAACAAAAATATCAAACTGTAATCGGCGATCGCGTTTTCGTCGGCAGTGATTCTCAGCTTGTTGCGCCCGTTACAATCGGTAGTGATGCCTTAATTGCGTCAGGCACCACGGTAACCAAAGATGTGCCCGAAGGCGCTTTGGCGTTGGCACGATCCCCGCAGGTCAACAAAGAGGGCTATGCCAAGAAATTTAAAAAATCGGAGTCTTAAATGTGTGGAATTGTCGGGTATCTGGGTTTTCAGGATCCTAAAAAAATAATCATCGACGGTCTTAAAAAATTAGAATACCGCGGTTACGACAGTGCCGGCGTTGCCGTCATGCACGACGGTAAAACAAAACGCATCCGCGCCGAAGGCAAATTAAAAAATCTCGAAGAAAAATTACTGAATGAAACATTTAATGGCCATCTAGGAATCGGGCATACACGCTGGGCCACACACGGAGCAGCAGTTGAAAAAAACGCGCATCCGCATCAGGTTGGGGAAATCAGCATTGTTCATAACGGCATTATTGAAAATTACCTCGATATCAAAAAAAATCTCCTCACTCGTGGCGCTAAAATCACCTCTGATACCGATTCTGAACTGGTGGCCCATCTAATTAATGAAGAAATTCAGCTGACTCAGAATCTGCTGAAAGCCGTCCAGAACACCTTAAGTAAGCTTGTCGGTGCTTTTTCGGTCGTGGTTATGTGGGAAAAATCCCCGCTTGAAATGATCGCATTTAAGGACGGCCCACCATTGATCGTCGGCATCAACGACAAAAATTCCCAAAAGGAGTTTTTCGTTGTCAGCGACGTGCAAGCAGCACTTACGCACACCAAAGATTTTGTTTATCTTGAAGACCGTGAAGTCGTGCACGTCATCAACAACACGATCAATTACTACTCTTCAACCGGCGAAACTCTTAATAAACAAAGAGTCACGCTTGATTGGAATCCCGAACAAAGTGAAAAAATGGGCTTTAAGCATTTTATGCTGAAAGAAATTTACGAACAGCCGCGCGCAGTTGCCGCAGCCATGAAACCGCATATCAACACCGCCACCCATGAAGTCAGTTTGCAGGGAATCGGCTTTGCAAAGCCAACCGATGAAGTATTAAAAAGTATCGAGCGCGTGATTTTTATTGCCTGCGGCACCAGTTTTTACGCGGCCAGTGTAGCGCAGTACCTGCTTGAGCAGGTCGGTGGGCTTCCTGTGCAGGTCGACATCGCAAGTGAATTCCGTTACCGCAAACCCATCATTCCGAAAAATACACTGGTTATTACAATTTCGCAAAGTGGAGAAACCGCAGATACACTTGCGGCCATCCGTCTTGCCAAAGAAAAAGGCGCACTCACACTCAGTATCACCAACGTCCAGCGCTCATCCATCGACCGCGAGGCCCACGGGCACCTTTATATGAACTCCGGCGTTGAAGTGGGCGTAGCCAGTACCAAGGCCTTTATGAGCACGCTGACGCTTGTTAATCTTCTGGCATTGCAGCTCGGAAAAGTACGCGGCCTCTTAAACAAAGATCAAGAGCAGACATTTGTAAAAAATCTCGTGGCTGTTCCAAGCCAGATTGAAATGGTTTTATCTTACGATAAATATTTTTCTGAAGCCGCTAAGAAATTGAAAGAATTTAAAGGCTTTTTATATTTAGGCCGCGGCGTAAATTACCCGATTGCGCTTGAAGGTGCCCTAAAGCTCAAAGAGCTCGCGTACATGCACGCCGAAGGGTATGCCGCAGGCGAAATGAAACACGGCCCGCTTGCACTCATAGATGAAGACATGGCTATAGTGGTCGTAGCACCGGCGGATGAACTGATCGAAAAAACCATCAGTAATCTGCAGGAAGCCAAAGCCCGTGGCGGTAAAATTATCGCCATCGGTACTGGTGAAAACGCGGCACTTAAATCCATGAGTGAGTATTATCTTTCGCTGCCGTCTTCGAATTGGATGACCAATCCGATGCTGGCGGTGGTGCCGTTGCAATTGATGGCTTATCACCTAGCAAATAATCTGGGGTATGATGTAGATCAGCCGCGGAATTTAGCGAAGTCGGTTACGGTTGAATAAACTTTTAATCGCTTGTTAACCCAATAAGATTCTCGCCCGCCTTTGTATTCCTTCAAGAATGGACTCAACTTGGTGCTTATCTATATCCGACGGCTGCGCTTTAATTGGAACATCGAGACTCTTTACGGCTAGTGCAAGTTCGTGCATGAGTTCATCACAGATTTTTTTACCAAGTCCGCAATGATCTGCTTCTTTGCGCCAATCGTCTGCCGTGATCTCGTGAAATTTTTCTTTTCCGTTTACGCTTAAACTCGAGCGTAAATTTGAATACAAATCGGAGTGGGTTTTATAAAGGAAGTGGGCGCTCAGCAGATCATACATTGGCGTGAGCGCGAATCCTGCACGAAGCTGAAAGATGCTAAAATTTTTTGCGTGGCTGTCCGTATTGTGAATGAGATTTCCTATGAAAATAGCATAAATGCTGTTCTTAAGGCTAGCCGTGCGGAGATTAAGTATCCTAATCTCCGCATTTTATACGTATAAAATAATTGGTTTTTGCGGAGATTGAGCGTATAATCTCACTAAATAGTGCGGAGATTATGCCTTATATTCATGAACACGCCGAGTGGCCAAATTTAAAATGGGATGAAAAAAAGCTCAGTCAGCTTCTGAGCGACACTCGCTTTTTACAGGGAACTCTTGCCGGTAAAATGCAAGCGATTGGTTTTTCTGAAAAAAATGAAGCGAATTTGCAAACTCTGACCAGCGATATTATTAAATCCAGTGAAATAGAAGGAGAAAAATTAAATCTCGGATCTGTTCGTTCATCAGTCGCACGCAGGCTGGGAATCGATATAGCTGGTGCTTCACCAAGTGATCACAATGTTGAAGGCATCGTAGAAATGATGCTAGATGCGACGCAAAAATATTCGGAGCCCCTAACTATCGAAAGACTTTTTTCTTGGCATGCCGCTTTGTTCCCAACGGGACGAAGTGGTATGTATAAAATAAATGTCGGATCTTTCCGCGATGATAAGAAAGGTCCGATGCAGGTGATATCTGGCAATATCGGGCGCGAGAAAATTCATTTCGAAGCTCCGGCTGCCGAAAAACTTCGTGACGAAATGTCTGTTTTTGTAGACTGGTATAACACCCAAAAAATTGATCCTCTCATAAAAGCGGCGGTAGCTCACATTTGGTTTTTAACGATTCATCCTTTTGATGACGGTAATGGTCGCATGGCACGGGCTTTGACGGATTTACTGTTGGCAAGATCAGAAAACAGTTCGCAACGCTTTTACAGCTTATCATCGCAGATATATACCGAACGAGAGTCCTACTATCATAATCTTGAGGAGTCTCAGAAAGGCGGCACAGATATTACAACCTGGATTATATGGTTTTTAAATTGTTTAAGTAAAGCAATAGGCAACAGTGAACATGCTCTCGCTAATGTTCTGTCCAAAAGTCAATTTTGGCAAACTCACGCTAAACTTAACTTTAATGAGCGACAGAAGAAAATTCTTACGCTTCTACAAGAAAATTTTAATGGAAACCTAACTTCATCAAAGTGGGCAAAGCTTGGTAAGTGCTCGCAAGATACAGCTGGTCGTGACATCGAGGATTTAATCAAAAAAAATATTTTACTTAAGAAAGGCGATGGCCGCAGCACTCATTATGTTTTTTCTAATTATTAAAATTAAATTTCGCAAGGAAAGATCTTCCTTCGAAAGTATCATTCATCAAACTGTAGTAATTAAAAACTTTATCCACAAAAGCCACGGTTTCATTTCCCCGTGCATAACCAAAAGATAATTTAGAATAATAAAGTTGGTTTTCAAGTTTGGGTAAAACTCTTTTAAACTGGGCCCAGTTGTAAGGATTTTTTTTCAGTCGAAGCGCCAGATAGTGCGCATCACGCAGATGCCCCCACCCGATATTGTAGGCGGCCAGTGCAAGGGCCCAGCGTTGCTTTGAATGCAGTTTGTGCGGCGTTTTATCATACAGGTATTTCAGATACATGGCGCCGCCCTGGATGCTCTGGTAAGGGTCTTCGCGATCGTCTACACCCAGATGTTCTGCGGTTTTAGAAGTCAGTTGCATCAGGCCTTTTACGCCGGTGTGGCTTTTGGCGGCTTCATTCCACTTGGATTCCTGATAGGCCACGGCGGCGATGAGTGTCCAGGGCACTTTATATTTAGCTGCGTATTTTTTGAAGGACTTCAAGTAGTACGGAAGCCTGGATTCTGTGTGCTCGACAAATTTCTGGTATTCATAAGTAGAAAGCGCGTAATCAACATTGAAAATCGGCAGTTGATCATTAAGTGCTGCAGTCGAAGTTGAAAACAGTGCTAATAAAAAGATCAGAAGATTGTGATTATTCATGGAATGTCTCTGTCGTAATACGGGCTCTGGGCCGGAGTCACCCATAAATTGCCTAAAAAATAACGTACGCTAATATAGAGCCGCTCAGTTTCGTGAATTGTAATTTTTTTGCACGGCGTGATAATGTACGCCGTACCTAATCCCCCCGGAAAGTTTGGATTCTTTATTATCTTTGTAAGGTTATGGATATTCAAATTCAGTTTGGAGAATAATTAGGAAGCTTTCTTCAAAAGGAACTCTAAAAGAGCCTCTCTGATTAGCTTTTGATATTTTGTGTTTTCTTCTTTTGCCAGCTTCTTATAGCGACTCAAAAGGTCAGCACTCATTCTCAAAGTAATGGTTTTGTCTTTTGGTGCGAACTGGAACAACTCGCTAAATTGTTTCCACTTCGTCGGATCGTCAAAAACAAAAGACATATCCCGATCCAAGGGGTCTTGGTTCTCACTCTTTCTTTTTCTGCTTTGTGCTTTTTGTTTTTTCATAAGCTTCTAACCTCTTTATTTCGTTTGCTCTCGCGTATCTTGCACTAATAACCCTAAACTTTAGCTTCTTGTCCTTCACCCTTAAGGTGAAAACCACAAATAGAAATCGGTCTTCAAAATAACCAAAAGTGATGTATCTCGGCTCTTGGTCTGAATGAGTATCGTCATCCATTAGGGTCGGTTGGCTCAGTAGAAAATCTTCTATCTGTGCCAGAGTTAGCCCGTGCTTAAGGCACTTTTCGCTGTTGTGTTCATCCCAGATGAATGCCGATATTCTCACTGGCTCAGGATACTCTTGTAGTGACGAAATGTAAATACAAAATGTCCTATATTCCGTAAATACCTATTTTGAGTGGGTAATTTAACATAATAATTGGTCAGGACTTTCTCAATGAACTCCGATTTCTGAGAATAGGGCGGATTAATCCCCCCGGAAAATTTGGATTCTTTATTTAGCGAGGGCTTGAAACTTCAGATTTTATTGGAACTTTTCCGGTTTCTTTACTTTTATCAGTGACCCCAAGTAGGCCGAACACATAATCCTCGTGCGGCAGTCGAAGTTGAAAGCCGTGCTAATAAAAGAATCAGAAGATTGCGTTTATTCATGGAATGCCTCTGTCGCAATACGGGCTCTGGGCCTGAGTCACCCATAAATTGCCTAAAAAAACGTACTCTGATATAGAGTTCTAATAATATAGAGCCGTTTAATTTTGCAAATTGTAATTTTTTGCGCGGTGTGATGTTTTATAGAGACAAATGCCTCAACTCTTGGAATTATTTTAATTGAAATTTAATTGAGGGAAATACTATGAGCGGTTGGATTGAAGTTGTTGTTGGATCGATGTACTCAGGAAAAACAGAAGAGCTGATCAGACGCGTGCGCCGAGCTCAATACGCTAAACTGAAGGTGCAGGTATTTAAACCGATTATTGATCAACGCTATCATCAGACAAATGTGACTTCACATAATAAAAATCAGGTGGAGGCAACTCCGCTAAAAAATATAAATGATGTCTGGGATTACGTTGAAGACGACACAAAAGTTGTTGGTTTTGATGAAGGTCAGTTTTTTACGATGGATTTGGTGCAGGTTTGCCGTGATCTTGCGGCCCGTGGCCTGCGCGTGATTGTTTCGGGCCTTGATATGGACTGGAAAGGCTTGCCGTTTGAACCGATTCCTACCCTTATGGCTATTGCTGAGGACGTAACTAAGCACCGCGCGATCTGTACAAAATGCGGCGAACTTGCAACTTACACGCAAAAGATCGGAGGAAGTGAATCGCAAATCGAAGTGGGTTCACAGGACTTTTATGAAGCCCGCTGCCGGATTCATTTCAAGCCTAAAGTTGAGTCGGCCGCGGTGGTTTCGAGAGTGTCAGTTCAATTAATGGCCGACCAAAGCCCAACATAATTTTTTTAAATTCTAAAATTCTAAATTTCTTATAATCTATCAGTGTCTGTTTGATTACTCAGACCAAGGGGTTATAATGAAGAATAAGTTAGTCGCAGTTGTTGTTGCAGCGGCATTTGTCTCAACGTCGTGTGTTTCTACACCTAAATCCGAAACTTTCAGAAGAGTGGCCAGTGAACCTGAAGTAGAGGCTATCGCGGCCCAAGGTCGCGATTATGATTTTGCCAACGATCAACGGGCACGCCCTTTCGGCGGCCCTGAAGTTGCGAAACTTTCGAGTGGTAACGTCAAACTTATCGACGGCCAATTGCTCCGCGATAACGATGAAGCCTTTGATGTAAAATTGCAGATGATTCAGAGAGCAAATTCGGAAATCCGCATGGTGTATTTCATCTATGCCAATGATGATTCCTCTTCTCTGATAAATGCGGCATTGATTGAGAAAGCTCAACGGGGAGTAAAAGTTAAGCTCTTAGTTGATTTTATCACCAACTATAAGAGTCTTGATCTGTTCGCGATGCTTGAAAGAGAAGGCAAAGGAAATATTCAGACTTACTTCTACAATTTTCCCGGTGCACAGATTATTCAGGACGCCAATTACATGATGTTGCCTTGCCCGGCGAACTCGGCACCGGATCATGATACTTGCTATAAAGCTAAAATGGATGCGATGGCTAAAATGAGTGACAAAAAGTCGCCGACGGCGTTCTCGAAAATTTTCCTTTCTGGCATCTACGGTAAAAATCCGTTAGCTGTAAAGGTTGCTATGGGTTACGGAGCGGAAATCGACCCGGCGGCTTACAAGCAGGACCCGCCAAAAACTCAAGAAGAAAAAGATGATCTGGTCGAATTCGTAAAATTGGCAGCAGATGCATTTGTTAACAACAGCATTATTGCTAAAATTAAATTGTCGATTGCAATGACTTCTTACGGAGACACTTTAAATCCGTTGGTTAACGAAGCGACCGGCCGCTTACCATTGAGAAGTATCGAAAAGAACAAAAACCACGGTGAATTGTGGGATCATCTATCTGATTATACTCACCACAAATTATTATCGATCGATGGCGAAGAGTTTGTACTCGGCGGCCGAAACGTCGAAGACTCTTATCATATGCAAGAGCGTGTTGGTTCATCTGGAAAGTACATCTTTATCGATACTGACTTCTGGGGGAAAACTGCCCGTGGCGGAACAGCGCCGATGGATTCTTCGTTTGACCGAATTATCAAAACGACTATGGTGGCGGATTTAGCACGTGTCGTTCGGGTTATGCCGATTGAATTCGTTGCCAATTCAAAACGTAGTGCCGCTGATGTGCCGAGCGCTGCTGAAATGGCAGTTGGAAATTGTCTTGGTATGAAAAAATCAGGCGCCGCTCTTGGCGAATGTATTTTAGCAAGTCTTCCGCAAATGCCTGGATTCCAGGGTTCTGAAAAACGTATCGATTCTGAAATTGCGACCATGAAATCGAATGGTGACCGCTACGTTACAAAATATGTTAACGGGAAGAAAAAGAAAGTCCGCAGCGCTTCTGGCGTAATGTCGGCGAAAGATTTGCAAACGGCTGAAGTGCATTACCTTGAAAACATCAATTTCAAGAAAGACACTTTGCAGAGGATTTTCGGTTCTAAGCTAGGTTCTGAAAACAAGAATAACAAGAACATTCAAGCCGCTTGGTATGAGGCGATGGAACATACGTGCCGTGTAAGCCGTAAAGAAGAACGCAATATGACTATATACTTTCACACGGCTTACCTGTTAATGCCGTCAGGAATGGTGCATAGAATTGCGAAAATGATGAATAACGATTACGGCGACTGTTCGCGCGTAAAAATTGTTTTCCTTACGAACTCTCCGGAAACAACCGATTTAGCGCCAATCAATCATTTGGCTCGATATCAGTTGGGTGCGCTGTTTGATCACTACACGGGTTTAGTGCAGTACGAAGCGGAATTCAACAAAGGTCCGAGAAAGTACAAACGTTTCTTCCCGACTCTGGAATACTACGAATATAAAAAAACTGAAGGTTTCGGACAATCATTGCACACGAAATTGTCGCTTATCGGTGATGATATGATAATCGGTTCAGCTAACGCCGATGTTCGTTCGTACTATATGGATACAAACAATGCTGTTTTGATCAGAAATGCGCACGAAATGAATCAGCAATATAGAACTTTTGTACAAGGTCTGATTGCCAGCGGTCGGGTTGAGAACAAAATGGCGAGCTTCATCGGAAAAAGCATGCAGGAATTGCGCGCTGAGAATTCTTATATGCTCGACGTCAGTGCGAAGCGCTGGAAGCAGGAAGCGAAGTTGACTCCTGAACGCAGAACGCAAATTCTCGACACTTTAGACCGCGCGGGTACCAAAATAACAGGAACCACTAAGAGGTTAATCACTTTCCGCGGCAATTTCGACTTCAACAATTTCGGAAGCGACCACAACAGCCGTTACGAAGTTAACAAAGAGTTAAACGAAATGGCTAACGCGTTCGACGGAACATTCAAAGTATTCTAGTTACAAAAATTGAAGGTGTTATCCACGGTTTCGTAAATATAAGAATTGCTTGGAGTTAAATCAGTTGCTCAGTGTAGAATGTTTTTTATTTGATTTTTTCTTCTTGGCAAAACTGACGAAATGGTAAAAGACGAATTTTATCGGAAATGGACACATCTTTTTCGCCCCTATGGACTTGGTAAAAAAGAGGAATTGTTGTCCGTTCGGAGAAGTACTTAAGATGGGGCGAAGCCTGGCGTTCCCCGGATTTGCATTCGACAGCGAAAAGAGGTTTTCTGTTTTTCAAAACGACAAAGTCGATTTCACGGCCTTCCGTGTCTCTTAAGAATCGCAGCTCCATTTTGTCCCCCTGGGTGTCCTCATAGTAGTGGCAGTACTTAAGCAGATGGCTTGCGACGAAATTTTCCCACAAAGGGCCTTCGTCTTCCAGCTCGCTCCAATCCCATAAGTAAATTTTTTGCTCTTTTTTGACAGCTCTGATTCGGGGAGCGCCAAAGGGGGCGATCGTGCATACGGTAATAATGGTAGCGCCCCAACAAAGAGTCTCCTCCTTTTCGGTAGTAGTCCAATCGTGCCGAACCCGTGACCAAAAATCGGTGGGTATTTTTAAGTTTATCGTAAAACCCTTTTATAAGCCCCCGCCATTTGGAAAATTTATGAAGTTCATCAAGGACAATCAGTTTTTCCCGTCTGGGCCAATCGTCGGCCAGGATTTTTTGTCTATCTTCGATATTGTCCCAATTCAGATACGCAGGGCTGCTATCAGAAGCATCCACGAGAAGACTTTTGGAGAAAGTGGTTTTACCGACTTGACGAGGGCCACCTAAAAAAACCATCTTATCTTGTAGGTCAGTAAGAATGTCTTTTTGTAAGTATCTGGGTAAAGTGGACTTGGCTCTACT